>DATAGA010000217.1:0-15988 GCA_036257215.1 Myxococcota bacterium | reverse complement strand
GCGCTCCAGCGCGTGCTCGAGCGCCATCCGCGCGCGGTGCCGCGCGTCGCGACGACGCTGCCGGCGCGCTGCGTCCACGAGGACCACGACTGGCCCGGCGCCGTGATCTCGCTCTCCGAGCGCGGCTGCCTCCTGCGCGCGGCGCGCCAGCCCGCCGGCCGCGAGGCGGTGCGCGTCTACTTCCCGCTTCCGGAGACGGGGCTCCTCGAGGTGACCGCTCGCCCGCTCTACCGGCGCGGCGCCCATCTCGGGCTCGCGTTCGAAGAGCTCCCCGACCTCGCGCGCGACGCGATCGGCCGCTACGTCGAGCGCACCCTGGTCACCTGACCTAGATCGCGCGAGAACGCCCCTCCCAGTACGGGTCGCGCAGCCGGCGCTTGTAGAGCTTGCCGTTCGGGTCCCGCGGCATCTCGGCGATGTAGTCGATCGTGCGCGGTGTCTTGTACTTGGCGAGCTTGTCCTTCAGGAAGTCGAGGATCTCGGCGGTGAGCGCGTCGCCCGGCGTCGCGTCGTCCACCGGCTGCACCACGGCCTTCACTTCCTCGCCCCAGTCGGCGTGCGGGATCCCGAACACGGCCGCGTCGGCGACCTTCGGGTGCGTCAGCAGCACGCTCTCGATCTCGGCGGGATAGATGTTCACGCCGCCCGAGATGATCATGTCGGCCTTGCGGTCGCACAGGAACAGGTAGCCGTCCTCGTCGAGGTAGCCGATGTCGCCGACGGTGAAGTAGCGGCCGCGGCGCGCCTTCTCGGTCTTCTCCTTGTCCTTGTAGTACTCGAAGTCCGCCTGGCCCCGCAGCATGTAGACGGTGCCGGGAGTCCCGGGCGGGAGCTCCTTGCCCTCGTCGTCGAAGATCTTGATCTCGGCGTTGGTCCACGCCTTGCCGACGGTGCCCGGCTTCTTGCGCCACTCGGCCGGCGAGACGATCGTGCCCCCGCCTTCCGTCGCCGCGTAGTACTCCCAGATGCTGTCGCCCCACCAGTCGAGCATGCGCTGCTTCACGTCCGGCGGGCAGGGCGCGGCGGCGTGCACCATGCTGCGCGTCGACGAGACGTCGTAGCGCCGGCGCACGCCCTCGGGCAGCTGGAGCATCCGGTGGAACTGCGTCGGCACCATGTGGCTGACGGTGACCCTGTACTTCTCGATCCGCCGCAGGCAGTCCTCGGGCGTCCACTTGTCCATCAGCACCACCGGGTGCCCGAGGTGCATGGAGCCCGACGCGAACATCAGCACCGCCGTGTGGTAGAGCGGCGAGCCGACGATGTGGACGTTCCCGTCCTCGGGCTTCACGCCGAACATCTGCAGGAAGCCCGTGAAGAGGCTCGCCACGACGTCGGGCGAGATGGGTGCGAGCGGCCGGCGCACGCCCTTCGGGCGGCCGGTGGTGCCCGACGTGTAGTTCATCACGGCGCCGGCCGAGCGGTCCTCGGGCAGCTCGCCCGAGTGGCCCGCCTTGAGATCGGAGTACGGCCGGAAGCCGGGCAGCGTCCCCACCGAGAAGCGCGCGCGCTCGGGGACGTCGATCTCCTTCGCGGCGAGTCCGACGGTGTCCGCGAAGCGCTCGCTCGCGACGAACGCCTTCGCCTCGCAGTCGTTCACGATGTAGGCGATCTCGGGCCCGGCGAGGTGGTGGTTGATCGGCGTCAGGTACCAGCCCGACTGGAACGCCGCGAGGTAGAGCTCGATCACCTCGGGTCCGTTCGGGAGGACGATCGCGACGGCGTCTCCCTTCTGCAGCCCCAGCTCCCGCAGCCCGCGCACGAGCCGGTTCGACTCCGCGAAGAGCTCGCCGCGCGAGATGCGGCGCTCGTCGGGCGTCACCAGCGCGAGCTGCGAGGGGTCGCTCTGCGCGAAGCTCCAGAATCCGAGGGACATCCAGACCTCCTAAGGCTTGTCGCTGCCGACGATCCACGTGGAGAAGTACTGCGAGCCGCCGCCGTAGGCGTGGCCGAGCGCCTTGCGGGCGCCGTCCACCTGGTGCTCGCCCGCCTGGCCGCGCACCTGGAGCGCGGCCTCGGCGAAGCGCAGGAGGCCCGAGGCGCCGATCGGATTCGACGAGAGCACGCCGCCAGACGGGTTGATCGGGAGGTCGCCGTCCATCGCCGTCGCGCCCTCGTAGACCATCTTCCAGCCCTCGTTCGGCGCCGCGAAGAGGAGCCCCTCCATCCACATCGGCTCGAACCACGAGAACGGGACGTACACCTCCGCCACGTCGATCTCGCGGCGCGGGTCGCTGATCCCCGCCTTCTTGTAGAGGCTCTTCGCGTTGTCGAGCGTCGCGCGCGGGATCACCTGGTCGCGCCCGGCGAAGTAGGTGGGCTCGCTGCGCATCTCGGTGGCGTGCACCCAGGCGGGCCGGCCCGGCGAGCGCGCCGCGGCGCTCTCGCTCGCGAGCACCATCGCGCAGGCGCCGTCCGAGGACGGGCACGTCTCGAGGTAGCGCACGGGGTCCCACAGCATCGGCGACGCCGCGATCTGCTCGAACGTGACGTCGGGCAGCTGCACGTGGGCGTAGGGGTTCTTGAGCGCGTTCTTGCGGTCCTTGAGCGCGACCCGGATCCCCGTGTCCTCGGGCGCGCCGGAGCGGCGGATGTAGCCGCGGATCAGCGGCGCGAAGTAGCCGCCCGCACCGGCGACGACGGCCATCGCGAAGGGCATGGAGATCGTGAGCGCCCACATCGCGTTGCTCTCGCTCTGCTTCTCGAACGCGACGGTGAGGACGCGCTCGTGGACGCCGGCCTGCACGAGGCTCGCGGCGACGATACCCGTCGAGCCGCCGACGCTCCCGGCCGTGTGCACGCGCAGCATCGGCTTGTACGCCCCGCCGAGGGCGTCGTGCAGGAAGAGCTCGGGCATCATCACGCCCTCGAACATGTCGGGTGCCTTCCCGATCACGACGGCGTCGATGTCCTTCCACGTGAGCTCGGCGTCGGCGAGCGCGCGCTCGGCGGCCTCGCGCACGAGGCCGGGCATCGACACGTCCTTCCGCGCGGCGGTGTGCTTGGTCTGACCGATGCCGACGACGGCGCAGCGTTCCATGGCTCAGCCCTCCAGGACGCAGACGAGGTTCTGCTGCAGGCAGGGCCCCGAGGTGGCGTGGGCGACCGCGCGGCGCGCGCTCCCGTCCTGGACGCGGCGCGCGGCCTCGCCGACGCGGACGAGGCCGACCGCCATGATCGGGTTCGCGGCGAGCGCCCCACCCGACGGGTTGACCTTCGTGGCGCCCCCGAGCCCGAGCGCGCGCTCGACGAGGAGCTCCTGGTGCGTGAAGGGCGCCGAGAGCTCCGCGACGTCGACCGGGCCCTTGCCGACCCCCGCCTTCTCCGCCGCGATCTCCGTGGAGCGCGAGCGTGTGAGGTCGCGCACCCCGAGGTCCTGCGGCTCCGCGATGTGGGTGAAGCCCGTGATCCAGGCCGGGCGCTTGCACACCCGGCGCGCGACGTCGCCCGCGGCGATCACCACCGCCGCTGCGCCGTCGGAGATCGGTGCGCAGTCGTGCTTGCGCAGCGGCGCGACGTGGAAGGGCTCGCCCAGGAGCTTCGCGGCCTCGAAGTCGCCCTTCACCTGCGCGAACGGGTTGTCCTTCGCATTGCGGCGGTCGCGAACGGCCGCCTCGGCCATCGCGCCCTCGCTGACGACGCCTCCCTCGAGGCACAGGCGCGCCTGCAGCGCCGCGAGGCTCACGGCGTCGGGCCAGAGCGGCGTCAACACGTACGGGTCGAGCTGGAGCGCGAGCACCTCCGGCAGGTCGCCCATCGACGCCTTGCCGAAGCCGTAGACGAGCGCGGAGTCCGCGTAGCCCGTCTGGATCTTGACCCACGCCTCGTAGAGCGCCCAGGCGCCGTCCATCTCGACGTGGGACTCGCAGATCGGCGGCCACGCGCCCACCGCGTCGAGGCCCGCCACGAAGGCGAACGACTGCCCGGCCAGGTAGTCGGTGCTGCCGGAGCAGACGAAGTCGATCTCGCCGCGGCCGAGGCCCGAGCGCTCGCGCGCCTCGCGCACCACCGGCATCAGGATCTCGACCTCGTTGCGGTCGGGCTCGCGGCGCACGTGCCGCGACTGGGCGAAGGAGACGACGGCTACGTCGCGCATCAGAGATGGGCCTCGTAGCTCTCGAACGGAGCGTCGGGCTCGCCCGAGGGCTTGAAGAATTTGATGTTGCGCATGGACGTGGTCCACTGCTCGCGCGGGAGCCAGACCGCCTGCACCCGCATCCCCATGTGCACGTCCTCGAGCTTCGCCTCGGAGAGCACGTGGGTGAAGGTCGAGTCCGCGCCGTCGAGCAGCACCGTGATCGCGGCGAAGGGCAGCTCGACCGCGAGGTTCTCCGACGGAACCCGCACGATGGAGTACGAAACGATCGTGCCGCGGTCCTTGACGTCGACGGGCTCGCCCTCGGTCGGGACGCCGTGCTCCGGGCACGCGCCGCGCGTCGGGAAGTAGACCTTCCCGTCTACGGGGCAGCGCTGGCCCAGCAGGCGTCCCTCCGCGATGGCGCGCAGGAAGCGCGTCGCCGCCTGGCCCGCCGAGTAGAGGTAGTCGAGCTTCACCGGCACCTTCAGGATCTCGAGCGGCTCGGGCAGGTCCTTCTGCGCGAGCGCGCGCGGCCAGCCGGCCTCGGCCTTCGCGCCCTCGGCCGGCTCGAACGCCTCGATGTCGCGCAGCGTGCCCGTGCGCTCCGCCGCGAAGCGCGCGCGCACGCGCAGCCCGCTGCGGAGCTTCTTCGCGTCGCCGCCGCTGTCGACGGCGTGGAGCAGCGGCGTGTCGGCGCCGTCGAGCTTCACGAGCGCGTACGCGAACGGCCGGCCGACGGGCTGCTTCTCGCGCGGCTGCGCCACCCAGGCCCAGCTCACGACCGTGCCCGTCGGCGCGACCTCGACGAGCTCGGAGAGCGCTACGCCCGTGTCGGGGTCGTACTCCTTGGGCGGCACCAGCACGCGCCCGTCGGGACGGCGCACGCCGAGGATGCGCCCGTCGCGCAGGCCGCCGAAGAAGCGGCCGAGGATGGGCCCGGTCGAGCGCTTGTAGGTGTACTCGAGCTTGTGCGGAGCGGTGAGCGAGTGGGGGGCTTCGGACATGGGACCCTCGTACGGGTTGGGAACTCTACCGTGGAGCCGCGCCGGTGCGCTCCGCCCGGAGCGCCGCCACGATCTTGGCGAAACGCTCGTCGTCGGCGGGATCGCGGGGAAGTCGCAGCGCGATCGCGTCCGCGAGCCCGGCGTAGCGCTGCGCGAGCACGTCGGGGATCTCCTCGAAGCTGCCGCTCGGGACGAAGCGCTCGAGCACGTCGTCGTCGACGAGTCGCGTCAGCGCGCTCCACTCGCCCTTTCCCGCCAGGGCCTGCAGCTCGTCGGCGACGGCGCCGAAGCCGTGATGGTCGAGGACGGCGCGGTAGGCCGGCGTGGCGAACGTGAAGGCGAGCACCTCGCGCGCCTGCTCGCGCTCCGCGGCGACGGCGTTGCGGCTGCCGCCGGTCGCGGTCATGGGGTTCGCGAAGAGGCGCACCGCGCCGGGCGAACGGCCGGCGGAGAGGGCGCCTTCTGCGAGCCGCGGGCGCACGACGTCGCGCAGCCAGCCCGGCTCGGACTGCGTCGGGTGCGCGAGCAGCGCGTCCGCCACCTCGCCGGCGACCCGCGTCATGTGCGGGCCCACCGCGCCGAGCGCGATCGGGATCCGCGGGTGCTCGAGCGGCTCCGGGCGGAAGAAGGGCTGCATGCGGTCGAGGCGGTAGTGCTCGCCCTCGTAGCGGAGCTCCCCGCCGCTCTGCCAGCACTCGAACACGGCGCGCAGCGCTCCCACGTAATCGCGCATGCGCGGCGCGGGCGGCGACCACGGCATGCCGAAACGGTGCACCACGTTGCCGCGCACCTGCGGACCGAGGCCGAGCTCGAAGCGGCCGCGCGAGAGGCGCTGGAGCGCCCAGGCGTCCTGCGCGAGGAGCATCGGGCTGCGCGCGAACGCGACGACGACGCCGGTCGCGACGCGGATCCGCTCTGTGTGCTCGAGCGCGAGCAGCGCGGCCAGGACGCCGTCGTCGACCGCCTCGGGCACGAGCAGGCCGTCGAACCCGAGCGCCTCGGCTCGGCGCGCGTGCGCCGGCACCGCCGCGAGCGGCATCCGGACGTCGGAGACGGTGGCGTAGACCTCGATGGCCGATCCCGCCCGGCGCTCACGCCATCGGCAGGAGGAAGCCGTCCTCGACCGGCTTCCTCCCCGCGAAGAACGGGCCGAGCACCTTCTCGAGCCCCTCGACGGTCCACTCGGCGTCGTTCTCGTGATCCAGGGCCGGGCGCGGGCGCTCGTAGACGCGCACGTGCTTGCCCCAGGCCTGGATCACCTGTCCCGAGACGTGCGCGGCGAGCGGCGACGCGAGCCACGCCACGAGCGGCCCGATGTGCTCGGGCGCGAAGGTGTCGAAGCCCTGCTCCGGCTTGGCGAAGATGCCCGCCCACGGCCCCGTGTTCGTCATGCGCGTGCGCGCGCGCGGCAGGATCACGTTCGCCGTGGCGCCGTAGCGCTGGACCTCGCGCGACGCCGACATCGTGAGGTAGGTGACCGCGGCCTTGGCCGCCGCGTAGTTCGGCTGGCCGAGGTTCCCCATCAGGAAGGCGTCGGACGCGGTGCTGATCAGGCGGCCGTAGACGCTGCCGCCGGCCGCCTTCGCGCGGTCGCGCCAGTGGGCGACGGTGTGCCGCATCATGCCGAAGTGGCCCTTCACGTGGACGCGCATGACGTCCCAGAACTGGGCGTCCTCCATCTTGACGAGCATGCCGTCGCGGCTGAAGCCCGCGTTGTTGACCAGGATGTGGACGTCGCCGAAGGCCTCGATCGCCGCCTGCACGATGCCCCGCGCCGCGTCGAAGTCGGCGACGTCGCCGAACGCCGCGACGGCCTTGCCGCCGAGTGCCCCGATCTCGGCGACGACGCCGCGCGCCGGCGCCTCGTCGGCGCCCGTCCCGTCGGCCGCGGTGCCGAGGTCGTTGACCACCACGCTCGCGCCGTGGCGAGCCAGCTCGAGCGCCTCGACGCGGCCGAGACCCTGCCCCGCCCCCGTCACGATCGCGACCTTGCCGTCCAGGAGTCCCACGATCCGCTCCTCCACGCCGCTACAGGCGCTCGATGATCGTCGCGGTGCCGACGGCCGAGCCGCAGCACATGGTCACCAGCGCGGTGCTCGCGTCGCGCCGCTCGAGCTCGTGGAGCGCCGTCACGAGCAGCCGCGACCCCGTCGCCCCGACCGGGTGCCCGAGCGCGATCGCGCCGCCGTTCGGGTTCAGCCGCTCGGGGTCGACCTCCGGGAACTCCTGCAGCCACGCGAGCACGACCGCCGCGAAGGCCTCGTTGCACTCGAAGAGGTCGATGTCGGAGAGCCGCATGCCCGACTTGGCGAGGATGCGGCGCGTCGCGTCGATCGGCCCCTCGAGCAGGAAGTAGGGGTCGCAGCCGACGACCACGTCGTGCAGGATGCGCGCGCGCGGGCGCAGGCCGTACTGCTTCGCCTTCTCCGCCGTGGTGTAGAGCAGCCCCGCGGCGCCGTCGGAGACCTGCGAGGAGTTGCCCGCCGTGTGGATGCCGCCCTCCTGCACCGGCTTGAGCTGCGCGAGCGCCTCGAGCGTCGTGGGCCGGATGCCCTGGTCCTGCTCGACGAGCCGCGTCTCGCCCGTGGGCTTGCCGTCGTCGCCGAGGACCGGCGCCTCGATGGGCAGGATCTCGCGCTTGAAGCGGCCGCCGTCGCGCGCCTCGGCGGCGCGCTGCTGCGAGCGCAGGGCGAACGCGTCGGCCTGCTCGCGCGTGATGCCGCGCTTCTTCACGATGCGCTCGACGCTCACGAACTGCGAGGGCGGCGTGTCCCACTTCCAGTCGGGCGGCTGGAAGTAGCCGGGGCCGTGCATCACGTTGGCGCCCAGGCCCACGTGGCTCATGAGCTCGATGCCGCAGGCGATGCCGACGTCGATGCTGCCGCTGCGCACGAGCGCGTTCACCACGTTGTTGGCCTGCTGGCCGGAGCCGCACTGCACGTCGACGGTCGTGCCGGCCGTCGTGTAGTCGTCGTTCACGGCCAGCCAGGCGTGGCGAACCACGTTGTTCGACTGCTCGCCCGCCTGGGTCACGCAGCCGCCGAAGATCTGCTCGACGTCCCGGGGCGGGATTCCCGCGCGGTCCACGAGGCCGCGCTGGAGGCGGCCGAGGAGCTGCGTGGCGTGGAAGCCGGAGAGCTCTCCACGCCCGAGCTTCCCGCGCGCGATCGGGGTGCGCAGCGCCTCGACGATGACCGCTTCTCGCATGCTCGATTCCTTCCCTAGAGCTTGCCGAGGATCATGCCGCTGGTGGGGATGCCCACCCCGGCCGTCACGAGGACGTGATCGTTCTTCTCGGGCTGGTTCGTCGACGTGCCGCGTACGAGCCGCACGCCCTCGACGACGCCGTTCACGCCGTGGATGTAGGCCTCGGAGAGCTGCCCGCCGTGGGTGTTGGTCGGCAGGCGGCCCGAGAGCCCGAGGTTCCCGCCCTGGACGAAGTCCTTCGCCTCGCCGCGCTCGCAGAAGCCGAAGGACTCGAGCTGGAACAGCACGATCGAGGTGAAGGCGTCGTAGATCACCGCGGCGTCGACGTCGTCCGGCCCGAGGCCCGAGATCTCGTACACCTGCCGCGCGACGAGGTCCATCTCCGGGAGGTAGCTGATGTCGGGCCGGTAGAAGCTCGTCATCTGCTCCTGGTCGCGCGCCGAGCCCTGCGCGACGCCACGGATCAGCGCCGCCGGCTGCCGCAGGTCGCGGGCGCGCTCGGGCGTCGTGATCACGACCGCCGAGCCCCCGTCGGTCTCCTGGCAGCAGTCGTAGAGCCGCAGCGGCTCGGCGATCCCGCGCGCGTTCATGTAGTCGTCGACCGTGAGCGGCCGCTGGTAGAAGAAGGCGTCGGGGTTTCGGACCGCGTGGGCGCGCGTCGTGAGCGCGACCTCGGCCAGGTGCTCGGCCTTCGCGCCGTACTGGTGCATGTAGCGCTGCGTGAACATCGCGACCCAGCTGGTCGGCGTGAGCAGGCCCCACGGCATGTACCAGCTCCAGTGCAGGACGTCGGTCGTCACGATGTCGCCCGAGACGCCCTGGCTGTAGCGCTGGCCCGAGCGCCCGTTGAGCGCCCGGTACGCGACGACGTACTTCGCGGCGCCGGTCGCGACCGCCATCGCGGCCTGGTGCACGACGGCCACGGCCGCCCCGCCGCCGTAGCCGATCTTGCTGAAGAAGGTGAGGTCGCCGGTGCCGACGGCGCGCGCCACGTCGATCTCGTCGCTCGTGTCGAGCATGAAGCTCGTGAGGCCGTCGACCTGATCGGGGCGCAGCCCCGCGTCGTCGATCGCCTTCGACACGCACTCCGCCGCGAGCGCGAGCTCGGATACACCCGAGTTCTTCGTGAAGCGGGTCTGTCCGATGCCGACGATCGCCGCCTGGTCCTTCAGGGTCCGCTCCACGCTCACGCCCCCTTCGGGAGGGCCAGCCGGACCTTCCCTTCGACGTGGTTGCCCCAGGCGTTCTTGCCGACCACCTGGACCTCGACCAGACCCGCGCCGGCGTCCACCGAGACCACGCGCCCGCTCAGCTTCATGACGTCGCCCACGACGTTCGGCGTGCCGAGCTTCACGGAGAGGTGCCGGATCGCCGTGTCGGGGCCCGCCCAGTCGGTGACGAAGCGGCCGACGTAGCCGTTCGTCGTGAGGATGTTCATGAAGACGTCCTGCATGCCCTGCGCCTGCGCGGCGCCGCGGTCGTGGTGCACCGGGGTGTAGTCGCGCGAGGCGAGCGCGCCGCCGACGACGACCGCCGCGGTGAGCGGCACGTCGAGCGGCGGGAGCTCGTCGCCGACCTTGACGTCGCCGAGGCGAAGCGACCGCTTCATGCGTGCTCCTCCGGGCCCGTGCGGGCCATGTCCTTCCCGAGCCAGGCGAGCTGCGGCTCGGCGCCGCCGAGCTCGAGCTCGAGCGCCCTCGACCACAGGAAGTAGCGCTGGATCGGGTAGTCGACGTCGGCGCCGAGGCCGCCGTGCAGGTGGAGCGCCGCGTTCGCGACGCGCGCGCCGGCCTCCGCCGCCCAGAACTTGGCCACCGCGGCCTCGCGCGCGGCCGGGAGCCCCTCCGCGAGGCGCCACGCTGCGCGCCACGTGCACCAGCGCAGCGCGTCGACGTCGATGAACGCGTCCGCGCAGCGGTGCTGCACCGCCTGGAACGAGCCGATCGGGACGCCGAACTGCACGCGCTCCCGGGCGTAGTCGGCGGTCATCCGCAGCGCGCGGTCGGCGACGCCCGTCTGCACGGCCGCCGTCGCGACGAGGGCGCGCTCGTGGATCCAGGCCGAAACGGCCGCGCCGTCCACGTCGACCCCGCCCAGGCGCTCCTCCGCGGCGACGCGCACGCCGTCCATGCGCAGTGCGAACGACGGCTCCCCCGTCGAGCGCCGCCCGGCGACGAGCTCGACACCGCGGGCGCCGGGGTCGACCAGGAAGATCGCGACGCCTTCCGGCGTCGCAGCGGGGACGAGGATCCGCGCGGCCCGCCGCGCGCACGGGACGTCGCGCTTCTCGCCGTGAAGCGACCAGCCCGATCGGTCGGGCCGCGCCTGCGTCGCGCAACGTCGGGGGTCGGCGAGGCCCGTCTCGACGAGCGCCGCGGACAGGAGCGCGCGGCCGGCCGCGACCTCGGGCAGCCAGCGCGCCCGTTGCGCCGCGGTCCCGAACGCGGCGAGCGGCAGCGCTCCGAGCACGAGCGTCGCGACAGCGGGAACCGGCGCGACGCAGCGGCCGATCTCCTCGAGCAGCGTACACAGCTCGAGGAAGCCGAAGCCGAGCCCGCCGTGCTCCTCGGGCACCGCGATCCCGAGGAGGTTCGTCTCGGCGAGGTGCGCCCAGAGCGCGTCGTCGATCCCGTCCGCGCTCTGCTCGGCCGTCCGCAGCCGCGCGGCGTCCACCTCCTTCTCGAGGACGGTGCGCGCGAGCTCGCGAACGTGCTGCTGCTCCTCTCCGAACGAGAAGTCCACCGGTCCTCCTAGCGGGCCGGCCGGAAGACGGGGAGCTTCATCCCGTCTTCGCCCTGCTGGACGAAGCCCTGGACCGCCATGCCGATGTGCACGTCCTGCGGCGCACACTCGACGACGTTCGAGACGATGCGCGTGCCTTCCTCGAGGTCGACCAGCGCGGCGACGATCGGGAAGTCGTAGCCCGGGAACTGCGGATGGTGGATCACGGTGAAGGTGTGCACGGTGCCGCGCCCCGACGCGGCGACGTGCCCCATGTCCGTGCCGCGGCAGCGGTCGCACATCGGCCGCGGCGGGTGGTGCAGCTTCTTGCAGCTCTTGCACTGCTGGATCGGCAGCACGCCCTGGTCGACGAGCTGCCACCACCAGGAGTTGTCGTGGCCCATCGGCGGGCGGATGCGCGTCGGCTTCGCCGGCTGCGCCGGCCCGGCCTTCGCGGCCGCCGGACGCTGCTGCGGGACGAACTTGAGCACACGGAAGGTGAGCCAGCCGAGCTCCTCGCCGCGCTGGTCGCGAAAGGTGGTCCGCGTGTCGATGAAGTAGCCGATGCCGAGCGCGGTGGCCTTCTCTTCGGAGATGGACTCGATCACGGTCTCGGCGTGCACCACGTCGCCCGGCCGCAGGTAGCGCGTGTACTCCTGCTCGGTGTTCGTGGCGACGACGGACGTGTAGCCGTGCTCCGTCAGCAGCTTGTGCAGGCGATGCTCGTTGTTGCGGGGCTCGTCGTAGCCCTGCGCCATCGCGAAGCCCTGCATGGTCCACGCCTGCAGCATCGCCGGAGGCGCGACGATCCCGCCGTGGACCGAGTTCGCGCCGGCGTCCGCGTCCCAGTAGACGGGGTTCGCGTCGCCCATCGCGTCGCACCACTGGCGGATCATGGGCTCGTTCACCGGGTCGCGGCCCGCGAAGACGGGCCCGATCGGCTTGCCGACGAACTCGCGCATCCGGGCCTCGAGCTGCCGCTTCTGCTCCGGATCCAGGGGCATGCCGATCTCCTCTAGCGACGCGCCCGCGGCAGACCGAGGCCGGCCATCGCGATGATGTCGCGCTGCACCTCGTTCACGCCGCCTCCGAACGTGTTGACCATCGCGCCGCGGTACGCCTGCTCGAGCAGGCCCCCGAAGAGGGCCCCGGGCTCGCCGCGCCGGATCGTGCCGGCGCCTCCCGTGATCTCGAGCAGCAAGCGGTAGCACTCGATCAGGAGCTCCGTGCCCAGGACCTTGACCGCCGACGCGTCCGCCATCGCAGGATCGCCGCGATCGATCAGCCAGGCGGAGCGCCAGTTCAGGACGCGGAGCGCCTCGAGCTTCGCGTACACGCGCGCCAGCGCCTGCTGCACCCACGGCTCGTCGATCATCGACCCGCCGCCCGGCGCCTCGGCCTTCGCCGCGTAGGCCCACACCTCGTCGAGCAGGCGGTCGGCCGGGCCCGGCATCGCGAGCGTGATGCGCTCGAGGTTCAGCTGGTTCGTGATGAGCCCCCAGCCGCCGTTCTCGGGGCCGACCAGGTTCTCCAGCGGGACGCGCACGTCCTGGAAGTAGGTCGCGTTCGTCATCTCGCCGCCCAGGGTGCGGATGGGCGTGCAGGAGTAGCCCGGGCTCGTGGTCGGGACGAGCAGGATCGAGATGCCCTTGTGCTTCGGCGCGTCGGGGTCGGTGCGCGCCGCGAGCCAGATGTACTCGGCGTCCTGCGCGTGGGTCGTGAAGATCTTCTGGCCGTTCACGACGTAGTGGTCGCCGTCGCGGACGGCGCGCGTCTCTAGCGACGCGAGGTCGGTGCCGGCCCCGGGCTCCGTGTAGCCGATCCCGACGAGGAGCTCGCCGGCGCGGATGCGCGGCAGGAGCTCCGCCTTCTGCTGCTCGGTCCCGAACTTCATGAGGGTCGGGCCGACGGTGTTCACGGTGATGAGCGGGAGCGGCGCGCGCGCCCGGTACGTCTCGTCCCAGAAGATGAACTGCTCGACCGCGCCGCGGCCCTGGCCGCCGTACTCCTTCGGCCAGCCGATCGTGAGCCAGCCGTCCTTGCCCATGCGCCCCATCGCTTCGCGGAAGGCGGGGCCACCGAGCTGGTCCCACTGCTCGTCGAGCGCGCGGCGCAGCTCGGGCGTGAAGAGGCGCGCGTAGTAGGCGCGCAGCTCCTGGCGGAGCGCCTTCTGCTCGGGGGTGAAGTCGAGGAACATGGGACCTTCAGGCAGGCTCCAGCAGCTCGGCCGTCTCGCGCATGCGATCCGTCACCTCGCGAACCGAATGGAGGCCCCCCGCCCATCCGACCAGACTCGCGAACCAGACCCGATTCAGCGTGCTCGCCACCGCGCTCTCGCGCGCAGTCGGCTCGGCCGCCGCGGCCCCGCCGCGCAAGGCCTTCACGATCATGCGCTCCATGCGCAGGTGATACCCCGCGACCTTGACCGCGAGCTCGTGCTCGCCGGCGGCGATCGCGCGCACCACCGCTCGCGCCAGGTTCGGGCGCCGGGTGAAGCCGCGCGTGGCGCGCTGGAAGAAGTCGGCGAGCCGCTCCGCCGCCGTGGCGCCGCGCGCGGGACGCCCGGCCAGCGCGGCCTCGAGCTTCTCCGCCTCCTCCTGCAACGCGAACAGGAGGATGTCTTCCTTGCTGCGGAAGTACTTGTAGAGCGTGCCGAGCGCGACGTCCGACGCCTCGGCCACGTCGCGCAGGCGCACCCCCTCGAAGCCGCCCTTCTCCGCCTGCGCCACCGCCGCGTCGACGATCGCCCGCATGCGGCGCAGCTGGCTCGCCGCGAGCCGCGCGACGGGCGCGCCGTCGGCGGGCGCGCCCGGCAGCGGTGCCGGGACGGTGCGGGGGGTCTGCGCCATCGGGGAAGCAATTGAAACGCGTTTCAGTTTTCTTGTCCAGCGGCCGGAGCCGCGCCGGGAGCCGCGTCCCCGGGGTAGACTCGCGGCCCAGCCGAGGAGCGGCTCATGGCGTTTCGCCTCGACGGCAAGAAGGCGCTCGTCACCGGGGCGTCGCGCGGGATCGGGCGCGGCATCGCGCTCGCATTCGCAGAGGCCGGCGCCGACGTCGCCATCGGCTACCGCCGCGAGCGCGAGCGCGCCGAGGCGGTGTGCAAGGAGATCGAGGCCCGCGGCGTGCGCGCGGCGGCGTTCGCCGCCGACCTGCGCGACGGGCCGGCGGTGCACGCCATGGTTCGCGGCGCGCGCGAGGCGCTCGGCGGGCTCGACGTCGTCGTCGCCAACGCCGGCGTCGCGACCCGCTTCGAGCCGCTGCACGAGGTGGACCCCGGCTACTTCGACCGCGTGATCCAGATCGACCTCTACGGCGTCTTCCACACGCTCCACGCCGCGCTCCCTCTGCTGCGCGAGCAGCGCTCGGGCGTCGTCCTCACCGTGTCGTCGGTCGGGGCCGACTCGTGCGGGCCGAACGGCGGCCCCTACGTCGCGGCGAAGGCGGCGGTGAACGCGCTGACGATCGTCGCCGCGCGCGAGAACGCGCGCGTGGGCGTGCGCTGCAACGTGATCGCGCCCGGCCTCGTCGCGACGGACATGGGCGACGGCCTGCTCGCGGCCCACGGCGAGGGCATCGTGAAGGGGATCCCGCTGGGCCGCATGGGGACGCCCGAGGAGATCGGCGCGCTCGCCGTCTACCTCGCCTCCGACGAAGCGGCGTGGATCACGGGGAAGGTGTTCCGGATCGACGGGGGGCAGTGGTAGCGGCGCAGGGCGCCGCGGCGCGAGGGTCGATGGCCGCGCCTGTTGGAGCGAACGCGAGCGGCAACGCAGACGGCGACGCCGGCCCCCGGCGAGCCGTCGTCCTGTCGGGCGGCGGAGCGCGCGGCGCCTACGAGGCGGGCGTGCTCGCGTTCCTGTTGCGCGAGCTGGGACCCCGGATCGGCCGGCCTGCGCGGCTGGACGTCCTCTGCGGCACCTCCGTCGGCGCGCTCCACGCCTGCTGGCTCGCGGCGACGGCTGCCGAAGAGGACCGCGCGCGCGCGGCGCGGCTCGAGGCGATCTGGGCGAGCATGCGCGCCGACGTGCTGCTGCGCCTGGGCGGCGGCGGCGGGCTCGGCGGCAGCCTCCTCGGCTGGTCGCGGCGCCTCGCCGGCGCCTGGCGCACGCCGCACCCCGAGGCAGCGGCGCAGCCCCTCCCCGCGCCCGCGAGCGGGCTGTTCGACCGCGCACCGTTCGAGGCGCTCGTGCGCCGCGCGGTTCCCTGGACGCGCATCGCGCAGAACCTCGCCGAGGGGCGCTTCCACGCCCTCTCCGTCACCGCCACCGACGTCGCGAGCGGACACGCCGTCGTGTTCCTCCAGAGCCGCGACGGTCTGCCGCGCCACTGGACCCCGGACCCGACGATCGTCGCGCGCGCCGCCTCGATCGGCGCCGTCCACGCGCTCGCGTCCGCCGCCATTCCGGTCGTCTTCCCGACCGTCGCGCTCGACGGCCGCCACTACGTCGACGGCTCGCTGCGGCTCAACACGCCGCTCGTTCCCGCGCTGCGCCTCGGCGCCGAGCGCATCCTCGTGGTGGCGCTGCAGGCGCCGCTGCCCCCGCCCGACGCGGGCGCCGCGCCCGCGCCGACCTTCGACCGCGTGGCGCTCCTCGGCAAGGTGCTGAGCGCGATGCTGCTCGACCCGATCGACGCCGACCTCGGCCGCATGCGCTTCGTGAACGACGTGCTGCGCCGAGGCGAGCGGACGTTCGGCCCCGACTTTCTCGCGAAGTTGAACGCGACCGCTGCGCGCGACGGCGCGCAGCCTCTCGCGCTCGTGGACGAGGCGGTAATCCGTCCCTCCGTCGACCCGCGCGCCCTCGCCGCCGACGCGATGCGCGCGCTGCGCGCACGCGGGAGCGTGCCGGCGATCCTGCGCCTGCTCGACCGCTCCCTCGCCCGTGCCGGTCGCGCGGATGCGGACCTCCTCTCCTACGTCCTCTTCGACGGCGCGTACACGAGCGCGCTGTTCCAGCTCGGCGTCGAGGACGCGCGC
>DATAGA010000169.1:0-5490 GCA_036257215.1 Myxococcota bacterium | reverse complement strand
ACGAGCCGCTGGCTGACCTCGGGCACGTACGCGTCGGGCAGGCGCGCCGCGACGGGGAGCCGGATCTCGGGGTCGACGACGGGCGGCCGCGCCGCGCCGCGCAGCTCCGCCACCGCCTCCTCGAGCAGCTCCATGTAGGTCTCGTAGCCGACGGCGCCGAGCTGCCCGGACTGCTCCTTGCCGAGCAGGTTCCCCGCGCCGCGGATCTCGAGGTCGAGGTTCGCGAGCCGGAAGCCGCTCCCGAGATCGGCGAGGTCCTGGATCGCCTCGAGCCGCCGGCGCGCCTCCACCGTGAGCGCCTCCTCCCCGGGGACGAGCAGGTAGGCGTACGCGCGCTTCTGGCTGCGCCCGACGCGGCCGCGCAGCTGGTAGAGCTGCGCGAGGCCCAGGGCGTCGGCGCGGTCGATCAAGATCGTGTTCACGCGCGGCATGTCGAGTCCGCTCTCGATGATGGTGGTGCACAGCAGGACGTCGGCGTCGCAGCGCAGGAAGGCGAGCATGCGGTCCTCGAGCTCGCGCTCGCTCATCTGCCCGTGCGCGACGAGCAGGCGCACCTCGGGGACGATGCGCCGCAAGAGCTCGGCGAGCGCTTCGATGCTCTGCACCCGGTTGTGCACGAAGAAGACCTGCCCGCCGCGGCGCGCCTCGCGCAGGATGGCCTCGCGCACGAGCGACGCCTCGAACCGGCACACCTGCGTGCGCACCGACAGGCGGTCGGGCGGCGGCGTGTGGATCACGGAGAGGTCGCGCAGGCCGCTGAAGGCCATCTGGAGCGTACGCGGGATCGGCGTGGCGGTCAGCGTCAGCACGTCGACGCTCTTCTTCAGCTGCTTCAGCCGCTCCTTGTGGGCGACGCCGAAGCGGTGCTCCTCGTCCACCACGACGAGGCCGAGGTCCTTGAAGTCGACGTTCTTCTGGAGCAGGCGGTGCGTGCCGATCACGACGTCGACCGCACCCGACGCGAGCCCCTCGAGCACGCGCGTCGCCTCTGACCTGGTCCGGAAGCGCGAGAGCGACTCGATCCGGACCGGGGTGTCGGAGAAGCGCTTCGCGAAGGTGTCGGTGTGCTGCTGGCACAGCACGGTCGTCGGCGCGAGGATCGCCACCTGCTTCCCGTCCATGACGACGCGGAAGGCCGCGCGCATGGCGACCTCGGTCTTGCCGTAGCCGACGTCGCCGCAGACGAGCCGATCCATCGGGCGCGGCCGCGCGAGGTCGGCGAGGACGTCGTCGATCGCCGCCGCCTGGTCCGGCGTCTCCTCGTAGGCGAAGGCCGCCTCGAACTCGCGCAGGGCCGCGTCGCGCGGGGAGAACGCGAAGCCCGGGGCGACCTCGCGCTCGGCGTGCACCGCGAGCAGCTCGCGGGCGAGCGACTGGATCGCGCGCTTGACGCCGCTCTTCGTCCGCGCCCAGGTGACGCCGCCGAGCTTGTCGATGCGCGGTGTCGCGCCGTCGGCGCCGACGTAGCGCTGCACGAGGTTGAGCCGGTGCACCGGCACGAACAGGCGGTCGCCGCCCTCGTACTCGATGCGCAGGAACTCGCCGCGCGCGCCGCCGAGCGCGAGCTCCACGAGCCCGCGGTAGACGCCGATCCCGTGCTCCGCATGCACCAGGAAGTCGCCGGGCGCGAGCTCAGCGAGGGCCTCGATCGCCGCGCCCTCGCGCAGCGTCGCGGCGCGCCGCCGCTTCTCGCGCGGCCCGAAGATCTCCTCGTCGGTGACGACGGCGAGCCCCTCGGCGGGGAGCACGAAACCGGCCGAGAGCGGGGCGACGCGCACCTCGACCTCGCCCGGCGCCGACCAGCGGGCGAAGGGCTCCGGCGCGCGCGCGAGCGAAGCCCCGACGCCGCGCTCGCCGAGGAGCCGCGCGAGCCGGTCGGCGGCGGAGAGCGAGCCCGCGGCGAGGACGCTGCGCAACCCCTCCGCGGCGTAGCGGCGCAGCTCCGCGACGAGCGGGGCGAGCCCCTCGCCGTCGTGGCGCGCCTGGCGCAGGTGCAGCGCGAGCTCCTCCTGGCCGCGGACGCGCAGCGCGTAGCGCTCGAGCGGCGCCGGCGCGCCCGGCAGCGTCGCGACGCCGAGGCTCTCGAGCAGCACGGGCCGGCGGGCGACGAGCGCGGCCTCCACCGCGTCGACGCGCAGGAACAGCTCGTCGGGCGGCAGTACGAGCCGGCGGGCCTCGCGCGCGGCGTCGAAGTTCTCGAGCGCCTCCGCGGCGTAGCGCAGCAGCCGCTCGCGGCCGGCGTCGAGCTCCTCGACGAGGACCAGCGTGTCCTCGGGGAGGTAGTCGAAGAGCGACTCGACGGCGGGCTGCAGCAGCGGCGTCAGCGCCTCGGCGCCCGGCGGCGGCGCGCCGCGCAGGAGCGAGTCGACGAAGGCGTCGACCTCGCGCGCCGGCACGCCGTCGTACTCGGCGAGCCCGCGCAGCGCGGGGCCGCGCTCGACGGCGAGTGCGCGGTCGAACAGCAGCTCGCGCGCCGGCGGCACGACGGCGCGCTCGAGCGAGACCTCGGAGCGCTGGCTGGCCGGGTCGAACTCGCGCAGCGACTCGACGTCGTCGCCGAGGAGCTCGATCCGCAGCGGGCGGGCGCGCTCGGGCGGGAAGAAGTCGACGATGCCGCCGCGCACGGCGAACTCGCCGCGCTCTTCCACGAGCGACTGGCGCGCGTAACCGACCTGGGCGAGCGCCGCGAGGAACGCCTCGCGCTCGAGCCGCTGGCCGACCGCGACACGCAGCGTGCGCGCGCGCAGAGCGGCGCGCGCCGGCACGCGCAGCGCGAGCGCGGTCCAGGGCGCGACGACGACGATGCCGGCGGCCGGCGCCTCGAGCAGGCGGTGCAGGACGTCCATCCGCTGCGCCGTGACGAACGGCTGCGGCGAGAAGCGGTCGTAGGGCGCCGTGTCGTGGCGCGGGAAGGGGCGGACGCGACCGCCCTCCTCGGGCGGCGGCTCCCCGAGCGCGACGCGCAGGTCCTCGAGCAGGACGTCCGCGCGCTTCGAGTCGGGGGCGAGCGCGAGGACGGCCGGGGGCGCGAGCGCCTGCGCGAGGTGCGCCCCCACGACCGCGCCGGCGGCGCCGCGGAGCCCCGCGATCTGGACGGCTCCCCGCCGGGCGCGCACCCGCTTGACGACGTCGGGGAGCGAGCGCACCGGGGCCAGGGGCTCCTCCTCGGCCTCCTCGCCCGGCAGCTCGGCGTCTTCCACGGCCCCCGTACCCCGAATGCACGACGCCCCGCCCGCCGCGAGGGCGGGAGGGGTCGTGCTGACCTCGCAACGGTAGGGAAACGGTAGGGAGGCGGTAACGCCCGGCGGCGGCTCCCGGCCGTAGCCTGGGCTGCGACACATCGCGCCCCCTCTTCGGGCGGCGCACGAGGAGATGCACCATGGAACGCACAGCCCGCTTCGCCGCGCTGGCCTACGGCGTGGTCTGCTACGCGCTCTTCTTCGCGACCTTCCTGTACCTGGTCGCCTTCCTGGCGGACTTCGCCGTCCCGAAGACGGTGAACTCCGGCGTCGCGACCGACCTCGGTCGGGCGTTCCTCGTGAACACCGCGCTCCTCGTCCTCTTCGGCGTGCAGCACAGCGTCATGGCGCGCCCGGGCTTCAAGCGGGCCTGGACGCGGATCGTGCCGGCGCCGGTCGAGCGCAGCACGTACGTGCTGGCCTCGAGCCTCGTCCTCATCGTCCTCTTCTGGCAGTGGCAGCCGGTCGCCGCGCCGGTGTGGGAGATCGAGAGCGGAGTCGGCCGCGCGCTCATGTACGGCGTCTACGGCGCCGGCGTGGGCCTGGTGCTCTTCTCGACGATGCTGATCGACCACTTCGACCTGTTCGGCCTGCGCCAGGTGGTGCTCTACTTCCGGCGCCGCTCGTACAGCGAGAAGCGGTTCGTGATGCCGATCCTGTACCGGTTCCTGCGCCACCCGCTCTACCTCGGCTGGCTGATCGTCTTCTGGGCCGCGCCGACGATGACCGCCGGGCACCTCTTCTTCGCGCTCGGCATGTCGGCGTACATCCTGCTCGCGATCCCGCTGGAGGAGCGCGACCTCGCGGAGCTGCACGGCGAGTCCTATCGCGCCTGGCGCGAGCGCACGCCGGCGTTCGTCCCGCGCCTGCGCGGCGCGGCGCCTTCGACGCGCGCGGTGCGCGAGGCGTAGAGGGGCCAGCGGCGTCCAGGCGGACGCCGAGGAGTCGACCATGCGAGCCCTCTCCCGATCGTTCGCGGCGCGCTTCCGAGACGACGCGCTCCTGCCCGAGGTGGTCGCCCGCGCGGCGACCTGCCCGGCGGAGCGCGTCGCCAGGGCGGTGCTCGAGCTGCTCGAGCCGGCCCCCGAGGACGCCGTCCTCGAGCTCGGCTGCGGCAGCGGGCGCACGCTCGCGGCGATGGCGGCGCGCGTGCAGCGCGGCGTCGTCGTCGGGGTCGACCCCTCGGAGCTCATGGTGCGGCACGCCGCCGCGCGGAACCGGCGCTTCGTCGACCGGGGCCGCGCGGCGGTGTTCGCCGCCTCGACCGCCGACCTCTCGCGCTTCGGCGACGGCCGCTTCGACCGGGTCTACGGGACCCACGTGGTCTACTTCTGGTCGGACCCGCGCCGCGACCTCGCCGAGGTCGCCCGCGTGCTGCGCCCGGGAGGCCGGATCCTGCTCGGCTTCTTCGCCGGCGGCGACGCCGCGCGCGTGCGCTTCCCGGTCGAGCGCG
The DNA here is from genome assembly GCA_036257215.1 of Myxococcota bacterium. Taxonomy (GTDB): domain Bacteria; phylum Myxococcota_A; class UBA9160; order UBA9160; family UBA6930; genus DATAGA01. Next base: position 798 of record DATAGA010000169.1, on the reverse strand, counting down.
CGGTCGAGCTGCTCCGGGCGGCCGGCTTCGCGGACGCGGCGCCGGTGCGCAGCGCCCTCGTAGACACTCGCCTCGCCTTCGTGCGAGCGCACTCCACTCCTTCCTCCGACGACACGCAGGAGCGTCCCTCGTGAGCCTCGCCGCGACCGCCGACTCCCCGCGCTTCGACTCCGCCCGCCGCGACGCCTTCGCCGAGCGCATGCTCGGCGTGCTGAACGGGGGCGCCCTCGCCCTCATGGTCTCCGTGGGCCACCGGACCGGCCTCTTCGACGTCATGGCCGGGCTCGCGCCCGCGACGAGCGCCGAGATCGCCCAGTCCGCCGGCCTGCAGGAGCGTTACGTGCGCGAGTGGCTCGGCGCCATGGTGGTGGGCGGCGTCGTCGAGTACGCGCCCGAGGCGCGGACCTATCGGCTGCCGCCGGAGCACGCCGCGAGCCTCACCCGCGCGGCGCGGCCGAGCAACCTCGCCGCGACGGCGCAGTGGATTCCCCTGCTGGGAAGCGTCGAGGACCCGGTGGTCGATTGCTTCGCGCGGGGCGGCGGCGTCCCGTACGCCGCCTACGACCGCTTCCACCAGGTGATGGCCGAAGAGAGCGACCAGAGCGTCGTCGCGGTCCTGCTCGACCGCATCCTTCCGCTCGCGCCCGGCCTCTCCCAGGCGCTCGGCCGCGGGGTCGACGCGCTCGACGTGGGCTGCGGCAGCGGGCGCGCGCTCTGCACGCTGGCCGCCGCGTACCCGCGCAGCCGCTTCGTCGGCTTCGACCTCTCGGCCGAAGCCATCGGCGCCGCGCGCGCCGA
>DATAGA010000150.1:0-2307 GCA_036257215.1 Myxococcota bacterium | reverse complement strand
TACCTCGCGCTCAACGCCGTCTACCTGTACGCGCTTCCGGTGGACGCGCTTCGCACGACCGCAAACGCCGGCGAGGGCGCGGCGCGCGTCCTCTTCGGCGACCTCGGCGGGCGCCTGCTCGCCGTGTTCGTCCTGCTCTCGATCCTCGGGACGCTCAACGCGACGATCCTCGTCGGCCCGCGCATCGCGTACGCGATGGCGCTCGACGGCCTCTTCCTTCGCGGCGTGGACCGCGTCCATCCGACGCGGCACACGCCCGCCGCGGCGGTGGGGGTCCAGGCGGTCGTCGCGATCGGCCTCCTGCTCGCGCTCCAGGGCTTCCCCGGGGCGCTCGACTTCACGACGTTTGCGATCGTGCTCGCGACGACCGCCGACGTCCTCGCGCTCTTCTGGCTGCGGCGCCGCCAACCGGCGCGCGCGCGGCCCTTCCGCGCGCCGGGCTACCCGTGGATCCCGGCGCTCTACGTCGCCGCGAACGTCGCCATCGCGGTCGGGCTCGCCGTCGGGAGCCCGCGCTCCGCGGCCACGGGCGCGGTCGTGGTCCTGGCCGGGCTGCCCTTCTACGCGCTGTTCCTCCGCGCCCAGCCGACGGCCGCAGCCGGCGGGCGGACCGCGCCGCTAGACTGACGGACGGGCCCCGGGAGGACGTCCGCGATGCGCCGCAGTCTCGTCGCCCTGGCCCTCGGGCTCGCGCTCGGGCCCGTCCCGCTCGCCGTCGCGCCGCCGGCCGGCGCCGACCCGGCCGTCCGGTACCAGACCCTCCCGAACCGCACCGACGTGATCCTCGGCGACGCCTGGAGCTTCCAGTGCCCGCCCGGCGGCCAGGCGGACATCCTCGTCGACACGCTCGACGACGGCGACGGGCTCGCCCGGGTCGACCCCAGCTTCTGGGTCTACGACGGCCGCGGCAACTCGCTCACCCCCGATCCGGGGCTGCCGGCCGACGACGAGCTCGAGTGCACCATTGCGCAGGCGTGCGGCTTCGACTGTCCGTTCGCGACGGTGGACTGCGGCAGCGGGAACCCGCACGTGGTGATCGTCCGCGACGGCGTGGCGCTCGAGAAGGATGCCCCCGACGAGTGCACCGGCGGGGGCTACGAGATCGTGGTCGAGGTGTTCCGGCGCGGCCTCTCGGTGGACCCGCGCCAGGTGCGGCTCGGCGGCGGGCCCAAGCGCAAGGTGCCGTTCGTGCTCGACCCGGGCGGGGTGATGCGCGAGGCCCCCCTCCTCGACGACGAGCAGGTGTTCTGAGCGACGCGAGCCGCCGGGCCGGGTCGCGTCATCGGCTCTGAAAGCGGCTTGCCGGGCGCGGAATTCTCGAATAGTCTTGCGGTTTTAGCCGCCGCCGGCGGGTGCGGACCGGCGCGCGCCGGGCGGTGCGACGCGCGCGCGCGGAGGCGAGGCGCGCGCGCCGCGCCCCGTGGCCGGCGCCCTCGCCTCGAACCGGCTTTCTGCCGAGGAGCTGTAGGTGCGCCACGACTTCGCCAAGCTGCGCCGGCTCCCGCCCTACGTGCTCGCCGAGGTCACGGCGCTCAAGCACGCCGCCCGCCGCGCCGGCGAGGACGTGATCGACCTCGGCATGGGCAATCCCGACCTCGCGACGCCGCCGCACGTGGTGGACAAGATCGCCGAGGCGGCCCGGAATCCGCGCAACCACCGCTACTCCGCCTCGCGCGGCATCCCGAACCTGCGCGCGGCGGCGTGCGAGTGGTACGCGCGCCGGCACGGCGTCGAGCTCGACCCGGAGACCGAGGCCATCGCCGTGATCGGTGCGAAGGAGGGCCTCTCGCACTTCGTGCTGGTGACGATCGGCCCCGGCGACGTCGTGCTCGCGCCCGATCCGACGTATCCGATCCACCAGTACGCGGTGATCATCGCCGGCGGCGACCTCCGCCACGTGCCGCTCGGTCCCGACGCCGACTTCCTCGCGAACCTCGAGACAGCGATCCAGCGCACCTGGCCCAAGCCGAAGCTCTTGATCGTGTCGTTCCCGCACAACCCGACGACCCGCGTCGTCGAGCGCGGCTTCTTCGAGCAGCTGGTCGCCTTCGCGAAGGAGCACCACCTGATGGTGATCCACGACTTCGCGTACGCCGAGCTCTGCTTCGACGGCTACAAGGCCCCGAGCATCCTCGAGGTGCCCGGCGCGAAGGACGTCGCGATCGAGTTCCTCTCGCTCTCGAAGAGCCACTCGATGGCGGGCTGGCGCGTGGGGTTCGCGTGCGGAAACCCCGAGATGGTGCACGCCCTCGCGCGCATCAAGAGCTACCTCGACTACGGGATGCCGCAGGCGATCCAGATCGGCGC
>DATAGA010000133.1:0-2730 GCA_036257215.1 Myxococcota bacterium | reverse complement strand
CGACGACCTCCGAGTCGCTCTGCCCGATGCCCGCCGTCTCGAGGACGAGGAGGTCGAAGCCGCCGGCCTGGAGCACGCGCAGCGCGTCGGCGACGGTCGCCGAGAGCGCGAGGTGCGCTGTGCGCGTGGCCAGCGAGCGCGCGAAGGCGGCCGCCCCGTGGATCGCGTTCATGCGGATCCGGTCCCCGAGCAGGGCCCCGCCCGAGCGCCGGCGCGTCGGGTCGACGAGCAGGAGGCCGACGCGGCCGTCCGGATGGTCCCGCCGCCAGCGCCGCACGAGCTCGTCGACGACGCTCGACTTCCCGGCGCCCCCCGTACCCGTGATGCCGACGACCGGCGCCGCGGGGGCGGGGCGCAGCGCGGCGAGCCGCCGCCGCAGCGCGTCCGCTTCGGCGGGCCGGGCCACCGCGTGGAGCTCGAACCAGCTGATCGCCTGCGCGAGCGCGGAGGAGTCGCCCGCGCCCACCCGCTCCACGAGCTGCGCATCGGCGGCCGGCTCGCGCCGCGACGCGGCGCACTCCTCGAGCATCGCGCGGATCATGCCGTCGAGGCCGAGCGCGCGGCCGTCCGCCGGGCTGAAGATGCGCGAGACGCCGTACGCCTCGAGCGCCGCGATCTCCTCCGGGACGATCGTTCCGCCGCCGCCGCCATACACGCGCACGTGTCCCGCGCCGCGCTCGCGCAGGCGGTCGACGAGGAAGCGGAAGAACTCCATGTGGCCGCCCTGGTACGAGGAGACGGCCACCGCGTCGGCGTCCTCCTCGACGGCGGCCTCGACGATCTCCTCGACCGAGCGGTCGTGGCCGAGGTGGACCACCTCCGCGCCGGCGGCCTGGAGCAGCCGGCGCACGATGTGGATCGCCGCGTCGTGGCCGTCGAACAGCGCCGCCGCGGTCACGACGCGCACGCGAGCCTCGCTGGCCGGGGCCGGCGCCAGGCGCAGCTGGGGGCTCGTCATCGCCCGCCCTCCCCCGTGCCGCCGAGCGCGTCGATGCGCGCCGCGATGTGGTCGCGGTACTTCCCGATCTCGTCGCGCAGGCCCGCGAGCTCGGCGATGCGCGCGTCGAGCTCTCGCAGGTGCCCGGCGAGGAGCTCGTCGAGCCGGCCCAGCATGGTCCGCGTCGAGCCGGCGATTCCGTAGAGGGCGTTCAGCTCGCCGATCTCGGCGAGCGAGAGACCGAGCGCTTTGAGGCGCTGGATGAAGCGCAGCCGCTGCAGCTCGCCTTCGCCGTAGACGCGCCGCCCGCCCGCGCGGCGTCGCACGCCCGGCAGGAGCCCGAGCTCCTCGTAGTAGCGGACCGTGCGCGGCGAGACGCCGAGCCGGCCGCAGACATCGCCGATGGAGTAGTCGGCAGGGCCCCGCGCTGCCTCGGAGTCATCTTGCCAGTTCACGTCAAGTGGCAGAGTAGCGGTGGGCGACCGCCCTCGCAAACATCTCGGCCCCGCGGGGATCTACGCGAGCCGTTCGAGCAGCGTCACGTTGCACACGCTGCCCCCGCCGACGAGGTGCGCGAGACCCACGCGCGCGCCGGGCAGCTGGCGCGGCCCGGCCTCGCCGCGCAGCTGGAGCGTCAGCTCGTGGATCTGCGCGAGGCCGGTGGGCCCGCCGGGATGACCGCGCGCGAGGAGGCCGCCGTCGGTGCTCACCGGGATGCGGCCTCCGAGGTCCGTCGCGCCGTCCTCGACCAGCTTCTCGGCATCGCCCTCGGCGCAGAAGCCGAGCAGCTCGTAGTACTCGAGCTCCTCGTTGGCGAATGCGTCGTGGACGAGCGCGAGGCTCACGTCCTCGGGACCGACCCCGGCCTCGTCGTAGGCCTGTCGCGCCGTGTCGCGGGTCATCGACGCCGGCCCGACGACCGGGCCGAGGAAGGTGTGGCCGGGCGTGTAGCGCTCGCTCTGGAGCGCGCTGGACCGCGGCGCGACGACCGCGCGCCCCGGGCGCAGCGCCCGCGCCCGCTCGACCGTCGTCACGACCGCGCACGCGGCGCCGTCCGACACCGGACACGCCATCATCGCGGTGAGCGGATCGGCGAGCGGCGCCGACCGAAGCACCTCCTCGGGCGTCACGACGTGGTCCGCGCGCCGCTGCGCGAGCGGGTTGCGCGCGCCGGCGTTCCAGTTCTTCGCCGCGATGCGCGCGAAGTGCTCGGGCCGCGTGCCGCGCTCGTGCATGCGGCGCGTCGCCCAGAGCGCGAAGTACGCGGCGGGCAGGATCACGCCGTCGATCTCGTCGCGCCCGACGCCGCGGCCGCGCTGCCCCGCTGCGGCGAGCTCGGACATCTTCTCGACGCCGAGCGCGAGCGCCACCTCGGCCCGTCCGCTCGCCACTGCCCAGGCCGCCTCGCGAAACGCGACGAGCCCCGTGGCCGACGCGCTCTGCACGTGCGTCACGGGGAGACCGGTGAGCCCGAGCTCCTTCATCAAGCGAACGGGCTGCATCGGCGGCGCCTGCATGATGCCCACCCACGCCTCGCCGACGTCGCCGAAGCCGATCCCGGCGTCGCGCAGCGCGGCGAGCCCCGCTTCGCGCGCGAGCTCGGCGTAGCTGCGGCCGCGGTGCACGTCGAAGCGCACCATGCCGACCCCGGCGACGGCGACGCCCTCGAGCCTCACGCCGCGCCCCGCGCCCCCGGCTCCACGGGGCGGAAGCGGAAGATCACGACCTCGCGACCCTCGCGGTCGCGCCGCAGCGTCTCGAGCTCGAGCTCCATCTCCTGGCCGATCCGGTGC
>DATAGA010000079.1:0-7846 GCA_036257215.1 Myxococcota bacterium | reverse complement strand
CCCGAGCGCAGCGAGGAGCGCTACCTGAACCGCGAGCTCTCCTGGCTCGACTTCGACCAGCGCGTGCTCGAGCTCGCCGAGGAGCACCCGGTCCCGCTGCTCGAGCGGCTCAAGTTCCTCTCGATCTGGAGCCACAACCTCGACGAGTTCTTCCAGATCCGCGTCGCGGGCCTGCACGCCCAGCGCGAGTCGCCGGTCCAGGTCACCTCGCCCGACGGCCGCACGCCCGAGCAGCAGCTGCGCGACATCCGCACGCGCGTGCTCGAGCTCGTGCGCGGGGCGCAGGAGGTCTTCGCCAAGCAGCTCGCCCCGGCGCTCGCCGAGCAGGGGATCAAGATCCTCTCCTGGAGCGCGCTGGACGCACGCGACCGCGAGAGCCTGGGACGCGAGTTCGAGGCGCGCATCTTCCCGGTGCTGACCCCGCTCGCCGTCGACCCCGCGCACCCGTTCCCGTACGTCTCGAGCCTCTCGTTCAACCTCGCGGTCCTCGCGCGCGATCCGGAGACAGGCACCGTGCGCTTCGCTCGGCTCAAGGTGCCGACGCTCTTCGAGCGCTTCCTCGCGCTCCCGGGCGACCGCTTCGTCCCCGTGGAGCAGGTGATCGGGGCGCACCTCGAGATGCTCTTCCCGGGCATGGAGATCGTCTCCTGGAGCCCGTTCCGGGTGACGCGCGACGCCGACCTCGACCTCGAGGAGGACGAGGCCGAGGACCTGCTGGCCGAGATCGAGTCGCAGCTGCAGCGCCGGCGCCGCCGCTCGGACGCGGTGCGGCTCGAGGTCGACCGCTCGCTCTCCCAACGGGCGCTCGACCTGCTGCTCGAAGAGCTCGAGCTCTCGCCCGACGACGTCTACCTGAACGACGCGCTGCTCGACCTCGGCGACCTGATGGAGCTCTACGATCGCGTCGACCGGCCCGATCTGCGCGACGAGACGTGGGTCCCCCAGCCGGCACCGCGCCTCGCCAAGGCCGAGGGCGCCCGGCGCGGCGACTTCTTCGCCTTGCTGCGCGAGCGCGACGTCCTCGTCCATCACCCGTACGACTCGTTCGAGACCTCGGTGCAGGAGTTCCTCGCGCAGGCCGCCGACGACCCGCATGTGCTCGCGATCAAGCACACGATCTACCGCACGACCGGCCAGCAGAATCCGATCGGCCGCACGCTCGTGCGCGCGGCCCAGGCCGGCAAGCAGGTCGTGACCCTCGTCGAGCTCAAGGCGCGCTTCGACGAGGAGACCAACATCGAGTGGGCCCGCAAGCTCGAGCAGGCGGGCGCGCACGTCGTGTACGGCCTCGTGGGCCTCAAGACGCACGGCAAGGCGGTCCTCGTCGTGCGCCAGGAGCCCGACGGGATCCGGCGCTACTGCCACGTCGGGACCGGCAACTACCACCCGCTCAACGCCCGCCTCTACGAGGACATCGGCGTCTTCTCCGCCGACCCCGAGCTCGGGGCCGACCTCGGCGACCTCTTCAACTACCTGACGGGCGGCGGCCGCCAGCAGCCCTACCGGCGCATCCTGGTCGCGCCCGACCACCTGCGCCCCGCGCTGCTCGAGCGCATCCGAGCCGAGATGGCCGCGCCCGACGGGCGCATCGTCATGAAGATGAACGCCCTCTCCGACCCCGCGCTGATCGACGCGCTCTACGAGGCGTCGTGCGCGGGGGTCGAGATCGACCTGATCGTGCGCGGCATCTGCTGCCTGCGGCCCGGGGTGCCCGGCCTCTCCGAGCGGATCCGCGTGCGCTCGATCCTCGGCCGCTTCCTCGAGCACTCGCGCATCTTCCGCTTCGGCAGCGAGGGGCGGGGCCGCAGCTACTTCATCGGCTCCGCGGACCTCATGCCCCGCAACCTCGACCGCCGCATCGAGATCGTCGTCCCGATCACCGACCCGGGGCTCGAGACGCGGCTCGAGGAGGTACTCGAGCTCCAGCTCGCCGACGACGACCTCGCGTGGTCACTCGACGGGGACGGCCGCTGGACGCGGGTGCCGGGCAGCCGCCAGCTGAGCGCGCAGCGAATGCTGCAGGAGCGCGCGCGTGCGCGCGCCGCGGCCGTCGAGTAGCGGCGCGCGTTGTGGTACGCTGCGCACGGCCTCACCCCGGGCCGACGCAGCAAGCCACACGCGAGCCGCACCTCCCGGCCGCCCGTTCGCGGGAGCGAGCCCGGTTTGAAGATCTACCTCGTGCGCCACGGCCGCGCCGTGCCGCGTGGCGAGTGGGAGGGGGAAGACCTCCTGCGCCCGCTCGTCGAGCGCGGCGAGGACGAGGCGCGCGCGATCGCCGACCACCTCGCCGGGCTCGGCATCGCGCGGGTCGTGGCGGCGCCCGAGCTGCGCTGCCAGCAGACGGTCGAGCCGCTCGCGCTCGCGTCGCGCCGCTCGGTGCACGTCGACGACCGGCTCGGCGCCGGCTCGAACGTCCAGAAGGCGCTCGAGGTGCTCCCGAGCTTCGACGACGGACCGACGGTGCTGTGCAGCCACGCGCCGCTCATCGTCGGCCTCCTCCGCTTCTTCGAGCTCGGCGAGGGCGAGGAGCGCGAGGGCCGCATCCAGTGCCGCAAGGGCTCGATCTGGGTGCTCCAGGGCTTCGGCCGCACGCCGACGAGCGCGACCTACCTCGAGCCGCTGCCCCCCGCGAAGGGGCGCAAGGTGCGCTTCCCGGCGCCCGAGGAGTCGACGGTCGTGCGCGCCGCGACGCTCGATCTCGGCAGCACGTCGTTCAACCTGCTCATCGCCGACGCGACGCCGGACGGGGCGATCCGGCCCATCGTGCAGGAGAAGGTGATGCTCCGGCTCGGCGCGCTGATCGGCGCGAAGCCCGAGATCCCCGAGGACGCGTGCGCGCGCGCCGTCGAGGTGGGGCGCGCGCTCTGCGAGGTGGCGCGGCGCGAGAAGGTGGAGCTGCTCCTGCCGGTGGCGACGTCGGCGCTGCGCGACGCGAAGAACGGCGGGGAGGTCGCGCGGCGCATCGGCAGCGTCATCGGCAAGCCGGTGCGCATCCTCTCGGGGGAGGACGAGGCCCACGCCATCTTCCGCGCGTTCCAGGCGCGGGTGCCGCTCGGCAAGGAGCGCGCGCTCGGCCTCGACCTCGGCGGCGGCAGCCTCGAGCTCGCGCTCGGCCACGGCCGCGCGGTGGAGTGGGCGACGACGCTACCCCTCGGCGTGGTGCGCCTGCAGGGGCGGTTCGTGAAGAACGACCCGATGACGCCGCGCGAGGCGCGCGCGATCGAGGAGCGCGTCCGCGCGCTGCTCGCGCCGGCGCGCGCCGAGGTCTCGAAGCGCCGGCCGGCGCTCGCGGTCGCGGCGGGCGGCACCGCGCGCGCCCTCGCGCGCCTCGTGGTCGAGGCCGGCGGCCGCGGCGCGCGCAGCGTGTGGCCCTTCCCGCTCCCGGCGGCGCGCCTGGCCGAGCTGCGCGACGCGCTCGTGCCTTCGACGCACCGCCAGCGCCTGCGCATGCGCGGCATGCGGCGCGGCCGCGCGGACCTCCTCCCGACCGGGGCGCTCGTGCTCGCGACGCTCGTCGACGAGCTCGGCCTCGCGGGCCTCACGGTGTGCGACTGGGGCCTGCGCGAGGGCGTGATGCTCGACGCCCTGCCCGCGACCGCCCGGAAGAAGGCCGCTCCCTGAGGCCGGGCCCCCGGTCCGGACCTTCCCACTCGGCCCCGCGGGCGCCCGAGCCCGGGTCCGGCGCCGGGCGCGCGGCGCCGTCCGCTATTCTCCGGCGTACGGGGCCCGCACGGGGTCGCTCGAGGCGACCCGACGGCGCGCCGATCCACTCCTCGATGGCAGCGCGCATCCGAACGAACCTCGCCGACCTCGCCCGGGCCCGCCGGGAGCGGCGCGACGCGCGACGCGAGGCTCGCGGGGTGGAGCGCGCGCGCCGCGAGCAGCATGCCGCCCGGCGCGAGGCGCTCGAGGCCGCGCTTCCCTACCTCGCGTCCGTGCGCGCGCCCAGCCTCCCCGTGCCCGGCTCGCTGGCGCGCGAGCTCACGGTCGCCACCTACAACGTGCACCGCTGGCAGGGACTCAACGGTGTGCGCGCTCCCGACCCCGCCCGCGCCGGCTTCGTGATCCACGAGGTCGGCGCCGACGTGACGGCGCTCCAGGAGGTGCTGCGGCCCTTCGGCGAGCCGGACCCGCTCGAGCGGCTCGCCGAGGCGATGCGCCTCCACCTCGCGTTCGTGACGACGCGCGTGCACCGCCGCGGCGAGGTCGGCAACGCGATCCTCTCGCGCTGGCCCATCACGAGCGTCTTCACGCTCGACCTCTCGTTCTCGCGCGTCGAGCGCCGCTCCGCCGTGGCGGTGCAGTTCTCCGGCACCGGCGGGACGCTCGCCGTCGTCGCCACGCACCTCGCCCTCGTCGACCGCACGCGCCGCCAGCAGGTCGAGTCGATCCTCTCGCACCCGCAGCTCCAGGGCTCCGTCCTCCTGGCGGGCGATTTGAACTCGTGGCGCCGCTGCGAGGCCACGCGCACGCTCGAGCGCGAGCTCGTCGGGCAGGACGCGGTGCTCTGGCCGCGCAGCTTCCCGTCGGCGCGGCCCGTGCTCGCCCTCGATCGCATCTACGCCCGCGGCGCGGAGGTGCTCGAGGTGGCGGCCCACGACTCGCCGGCAGCGCGGCGCGCGTCGGACCACCTTCCGGTGGTGGCGCGCATCCGCCTGGCGTCGTAGGCGCAGCGAGTGCGCGCGCTCGTCGTCGCGGCGGCCGTCGCCGCGCTGGCCGCGCTCTCGGGCTGCGCCACGTACCAGGGCGCGCGCCTCTACGACCGCGGCACGCGCGCCCTCGAGCGCGGCGACGCGGCGGCCGCGGTGGCCGACCTCGAACGCGCGTCCGCGCTCGTGCCCGACGCGTCCGAGATCCAGAACCACCTCGGCCTCGCCTACGAGGCACAGGGTCGGCCGGCCGCCGCCCGCGCGGCGTTCGAGCGGGCCGTCGCGCTCGACTGCGACAACGACGCCGCCCAGCACAACCTGCACGCCGCCGAGGCCCGCGCGCGCGCCGGGGAAGTCCGCGAGAGCGCCGCCCCGTGAGCGGCGACGACGACGAGCGCCCGCGCCTCTCCTGGAGCGAGATCGACAAGCGGCGCGACCGCGCCGGCGGCCGCCGCGATGCGGGCGAGCGGCGGCCCCGAGGAGCGGCTGCCGAGGCGCGCGCGAGGCGCGCCTCGCAGGCGTACCTCAAGGACGCGGCCGACAAGCTCTTCGGCGCGACGGGCGCGGGACCGCAGGCCGACGCGCTCGCGCGCGCCGTGCGCGACGCGAACGGGACGCCGCGCCTCGCCGCCGCGTGCGCCGAGTACGTCGCGGCGGTCGGACCGCCGCGCGACGCCGCCCTCGCGGCGGTGTTCCTCGACGCCGACGCGCGCGAGGCGGTGCTCGCCGGGCTCGCTGGCCTCGCCGCGCTGCGCGACGCCGGACGACTCGAGCTCTCGCGCGCGCTGCGCGGGCGGTTGCGCTTCCTCGCCGAAGGCCCGGACGACGAGATCGCCGCGGCGGCGGAGGCTCTCGCCCTCGGCACTTGATCTCGTTGCTATCCTCTGTGCGTGTCGCACGAGCTCGAAAAGAAGGCCCTCGCCAGCTATCTCGAGGACCACCACCTCAAGCACACCAAGCAGCGCGAGGCGATCCTCGAGGTGTTCCTCGAGGTCGAGGGTCACATCACCGGCGAGGAGCTCCACCGCCGCGTGCGCCGGAAGTACCCCGGCATCGGCTACACCACGGTGTACCGGACGATGAAGCTCCTCTGCGAAGCCGGCCTCGCCTCGGAGCGCCACTTCGACGACGCCGTGACCCGCTTCGAGATCCAGCACGAGCACCACGACCACCTCGTGTGCCTGCGCTGCGGCAAGATCGTCGAGTTCGAGTGCGCGATGATCGAGTCTGCACAGGACCGCATCGTGCAGGAGTACGGCTTCCGCCTGCTGCGGCACCGCCACGAGCTCTACGGCCACTGCCCGAGCTGCCGGGACGACCGCTGAGCCGCGCGCCCGCGAAGGCGCCGCCAACAGGCCGTGGCGAGCTGGCGTCCCGACCCGGACGCGCTGCGCGGTCGCGTCGCCGTCGTCGCGGGCGCGACGCGCGGGGCCGGCCGCGGCGTCGCGGCCGCCCTCGGCGAGGCGGGCGCGACCGTCGTCTGCACCGGCCGCAGCAGCCGCACGCGGGCGCTCCGCTCCGACTACGACCGCCCCGAGACGATCGAGGAGACGGCCGAGCTCGTGACTGCGCTCGGCGGCCGCGGCATCACCGCCGCAGTGGACCACCTCGACCCGGCCCAGGTCGCGCGCCTCGCGGAGCGGATCCGCGCGGAGCACGGGCGCGTCGACGTCCTCGTGAACGACACGTGGGGCGCGGAGGTCCTGAAGGGCCCGCCGCCCGAGTGGAACAAGCCGGTCTGGGAGGTGGACCTCGAGAAGGGCCTGCGCATCCTGCGGCTGGGCGTCGAGACGCACCTCGTCACCTCCCACCACCTGCTGCCGCTCCTCGTCCAGCAGCCCGGCGGGCTGCTGATCGAGGTCACGGACGGGACGGCGGACTACAACGCGTCGCACTACCGGCTCTCCGTGTTCTACGACCTCGCGAAGGTCGCCGTGAACCGGCTCGCGTTCTCGCAGGGCCACGAGCTGGCGCCGCACGGGGCGACGGCGGTGGCGATCACGCCGGGCTGGCTGCGGTCCGAGATGATGCTCGACGCCTACGGCGTCACCGAGGACGACTGGCGCCGCGCCGCGGCGCCGCCGGGGTTCGCGGTCTCGGAGTCGCCCCGCTACGTGGGACGCGCGGTGGCGGCGCTCGCGGCCGACCCGGCGCGTGCGCGCTGGAACCAGCACTCGGTCACGTCCGCGCAGCTCGCCGCCGAGTACGGCTTCACCGACGTCGACGGCTCGCGGCCCGACGTGTGGCGCTACATGGAGGCCGTCGAGCGCGGCGACGCGGCCGCCGATCCGCTCGCCTACCGGTAGGAGTGCCTCGCCCGGACGCGGCGTCGCACCCGGCGGCTCGCGCCGCGCTACGCCGCCTCGGCGCCCTCGTTGACCCAGGCCTCGAGGTCGGCCGGGAGGTCGCGCGGGTCGACCGAGAGGTCCGCCATCGCCGGGCCGAAGTTCGCGGCGAACATGTCCTCGAAGTGCTTCTGGATGCGCGGGCTGAAGAGACCGATCGAGCGCAGCGTCGGGATCACGAAGCCGCGCACGGGACCGAAGCGGCCGCCGCTGCGAGCGAGCTCCGCGCGCATGCGCGCCCGCTCCTGCACGAGGCGCGGCAGCACCTCGGCGACGTCGATCCCCGCGTCCTGCCAGATCCGCAGCACGCTGTCGCGCAGCGCGCTGCCCGCGCGCGAGTCGATCAGGAGCCGCGCCGACTCGAAGGCGAAGTCCTCGACCGACGCGCGCTCGCGCTCGGAGAGCGTCGGCACCACGTGCGAGAGGTACTTCACGCCGTAGCCCGTGTGGCGCGCCTCGTCGCGGGAGACGTAGGTGAGGAGCGTGCGGAGCAGCGGCTCCTGCGCGGCGTTGCGCATGTCGCGGAACGAGTAGAGCGCGAGGCCCTCCGTCACGACCTGCATGCCGACCGCCTTCTCGAGCCAGCTCTCGGTGGCGAGGACGCCGTCGAGGAGCTTCTTCAGGCCCGGGGAGATGGGCTGCACCTCGTCGATCTTGCGCACGTACGCCGCGAACACCTCGACGTGGCGCGCCTCGTCGAGCGTCTGCGTCGCGGCGTAGAACTTCCCGTCCATGTGGGGGACGGCCGCCACGAGCTGCGAGGCGACCATGAGCGCGCCCTGCTCGCCGTGGAGGAAGTTCGAGAGCATCCACGCGGCGCTGCGCCGCGAGATCTGCCAGCGCAGGTCCGGG
>DATAGA010000043.1:0-2354 GCA_036257215.1 Myxococcota bacterium | reverse complement strand
CGCGGCGCACGGGCGCCGTCGCCGAGCCGCTCACGCGACCTTCGTCACCCGCTCGCCCTGCACGAGCTCGACGTCCGCCACGAGGCACTCGCCGCGGCGGCGCTGGAAGAGGCTGACGGCGATGAGCCAGACGCGCACGATCCGCGCCGGCGGCGGGCCCATCCAGCGCGCGTGGTCCGCGTGCAGGTCGCGCTCCTCGTAGTGCCAGCGGCCGAGACCCGCGAGGCCCGAGCGGATCACCACGTGGTGCTCGCGGTCCCGCCATGTCGGAAGCGGGCACCAGTAGCTCGTCTCCGGCGGGAGCTCGCGGCTCCAGGTGTAGGTGATGTCGCGGCCGTCCGAAAACTCCACCGCGAGTGAGAGGTAGTCGTGTGAGAGCTGGGTGTCCTCGGGCAGCTCGGAGGGCAGGGCCTCGAAGCGCCAGCGCCAGCGCAGGCGCGTCCCGGGCTCGAAGGGGAGCGACACCTCCTTCTGCAGGATGCCGACGTCGCCTTCGGTGCGGCACGCGATCGCCGGGCGGCCGTCGGCCTGCTCGGCGCGGAAGATCGGCGAGCGGCCGAGGAGCCATAGCGGCCGCCAGCCCTCGGGCGGCGACACCGCGCGCCGGCGCTGCTCGCGCTCCGCGGCCCCGAGCCCGAGCACGTCGCCCGCGGCCGCGAGCGCGTCGAGGCCCGCCTCGACGGTCGCCGCGTCCCAGACGACGACGGCCGCGGCGAGCTCGCCGTCGACCCGGCGGTAGGCGCGCAGGTCGGTCGAGACGCGCCCGCTCGGGTCGCCCCACTGGCCCGGGAAGGACGTCCCCAGCCAGAGCCGTCCGGCGCGCTCGGCGGTGAAGGAGTGGGAGTCGTGGGCGCCGTTGAAGATCGGCCCTGCGTCGCCGACGCGCGCCCAGAGCTGGAGCTGCGGGCGCGTCCAGACGTCGAGCGCGCGCGAGAGGTAGACGCGCCCGGCGCCGAAGATCGTGACGCACTCCCTGGACGCGAGGTCGAGCCCGCTGTCGGTCCACGGCGGGCGGTCGACCGGGACGCGCAGCAGCGCGTGCCTGCGCACGACGCCGGCGGGGAGCCGCGCCAGCCCGTCGCGCCAGGCGCCGAGGAACGACGCGACGTCGACCGCGGGCGCGCGGCCTACCCGGCGGACGGCGGCGCGCCGGCGCGCCGCGACGCGTGCGGTGTGGAGGGCGCCCATGAGTCGCGCCGGAGCATAGGGCGGCCGCCCGGCGTACGTTTCGCGCGTGCACCTCGGCCGCTCCCGCAGCGCCCGGCTCGCCCGCCAGGCCGCGCTCGCCGCGCTCGTCGCGCTGGCGTCGGGCTGCGTTCCCGGTCCGGGCGTCCTCGTCCTGCGGGCCGCGGAGGGGCGCGTCGTCGACCGCGAGAGCGGCGCCGCGATCGCGGGCGCGACGGTGATCGAGTGGTGGCGCGGCGCGGGTCGCGGCGGCGGACCGCAGCCGACCTATCACGCGCGCTTCGCGACGAGCGACCCGGGCGGCCGCTTCGCCTTCCCGCGCGAGCTGGCGCCGAGCGCGCGCATGTGGCTGCTGCGGACGTACGGGCCGAGCTACGGCTTCTACCACGCCGACTACGGGCTCGTGCGCGGGGCCGAGCCCCCACCGGGCGCGCCCGTCGAGCTCGCGGGCTCGCGCGCCGAGGCGGAGCTGCGCCGTGCGGACCTCGCACCGGTGTGCGCGCCGCATCCGCGCGAGCGCTGGCAGCGCGAGCTCGCGCAGGTCGCGTGCCCGGTGCGCCCGCGGCGGCCCGACTGACGCGCGCTCCCGTCGTCTGCGGCGCTCCGCAGAATGCGGCGTGACTCACGGTCAGCGTTGATCCGGCGACTCGCGCGTGCGTAGGATGGCTCGGACGCGCCGGGTGCGGCGCGCCTCGGAGGGAACTCATGCGCATCCGCCTCGGGCGAATCGGACTCGGACTCGGGCTCGCGATCTCGGCGCTCCTCTTCGCGGGCGACGCCACGGCCGGCGTCGGCGGCGACGACGCCGGCACGTGCGTGAGCGCGTGCGGGGGCTTCGGCCGCGGCAACAACGCCAACGGCTGCTGGTGCGACGCCTCGTGCGCCACGTACGGGGACTGCTGCGGCGACTACCAGCCGGTCTGCAACAACAACACCGGCTGCGCGCCCAACAGCAACGGCCGCTACATCCTCCACCTCGGCGGCATGTGCTCGCAGGGCTGGAACGACCGCTATGCCGCGGCCACCGGCTTCACCGCGATCGACGTGAAGGCGGTGCAGACCAATCACTCCGGGCTGGCCGACGCGAGCTTCACGCTCAACAAGTATCTCGACCAGTGCTGCGGCGGGACGAACGCCTGCTACGTGCTCAACTACAGCGGCGGCGACGC
>DATAGA010000041.1:0-6262 GCA_036257215.1 Myxococcota bacterium | reverse complement strand
CCGCCTCCTCGACCCGCCCGCGGTTGCCGCGCAGGTCGCCGACGGTCGGGTTGATCTGTGCGAGCGCGACGCGCATTCCCGTGCTTCCCGGCGGCCGCCTACGGGTAGTAGACGACGTGGAAGTCGCCGAACGCGGCCGGTCGCGGCTCGCCCTCCACCTCGATCGTGCAGCGGTAGGTCGCCCGCGCCCCGCCGCCCTTCAGCTCGCGCACCGCCGTGAGCGAGCCGCGCAGCCGCACCCGGCTCCCGACCCGGACCGGCGCGCGCAGCCGCACGTGCTCGATGCCGGGGTTCACCATGAGCCGGACTCCGCGCACCTCGACGCACCGGTTGAGCAGGAGCGGCGCGAGCGAGAGCGTGAGGTTGCCGTGGGCGATCGTCATGCCGAAGGGCGACTCGCGCTTCGCGCGCTCCGGGTCGCAGTGGATCCACTGGTCGTCGCCCGTCGCCCGCGCGAAGGCGTCCACCCGGGCCTGGTCGACCACCTCCCACGGCGAGGGCTCGAAATCGTGGCCCACGAACCGCTTCAGCGCCGAGATCTCGGGAATGACTGTCCGGGCCAAGGGGGGGCTCCGCCGGGCGGGGTCCAGCATAGCAGGGCATTCCCCGAGCCGAGTCGCCCCGCAAGTCTCTTCGCAGCGAGAAAACCCTCAACCTCGCTCGGGGTCGCACCGATGCAAACAGCGAGGTCGCCCCCGTGGCCGAGCTCTGCATCAAGGGCACCGCCTTCCTGCTCGCCCGCCGCGATCTGCTGGCGCTCGTCGAGGCCGGCCGCGTGACGCGCGCGGCGCTCGAGCGCCGGCTCGACCCCGCCGATCTCGTGCACCTCGACGCCGCGCCGCTCGTCACGTCCTGGTACCCCGTCGCCGTGTACGACCGGATGCTGCGGGTGCTGCTCGACCTCGAGGGCGGCAACGACGCGCAGTACCTCGTCGATCGCGCGCGCAAGGGCATGGAGGCCCTGATGCGCGGCGGCATCTACAAGCAGCTCGAGCGCGCCGAGGCCGCGGTGCGCGAGAGCGCGCGCGACTGGTTCGAGCGCTCGGGACACATCCTCGCGACGCTTCCGAGCGCGTTCTTCAACCTCGGCGCCTGGCGGCTCTCGCGCGACGCGAGCCGGGGCGTCTTCACGCTCGAAGGGTCCGGCGTCGATCTCCCGCCCTGCGTGCTGCGCATCGTGCAGGGCGCGGTCGAGTACGTGGCCGAGCAGCTGACGGAGCGACAGGTCTCGGTCGTGCCGTACTCGGTCGGCCCGGGCCGCGTGCGGTTCGTCGGGACGGAGGCGCGCCGGGCGTAGGTATACTGGCCCCGCGTGCGCCGCGCCGGCGGCGCGAGGGAGCCGCCGCCATGCCCCGACCGCGCACCGTCGTCCTCGCCGCACTCGCGGCCGCCCTGCTGCTCGGCTTCTTCCCGATCGGCGGCACGCTGTACAAGACCGCCATCGACCTCGACGCGCCGGCGTTCCCGGCCGGCGCCGCGATCCAGCGCGCGGCCGAGGCGATCCAAGGCCCGATGGGGCGTTCGGTGGCCGGCCCGTTCTGGTTCTTCGGGGGCCTGATCGCGATCCTGCTCGCCAGCTTCCTCGCGGTGCGCGCGTCGGTGCGCGCCGCGGACGCGGGTCGCCTCGACGGCGGTCGGCGCGGCTTCCTGCGCGGCGCGGGGGCGGGCGCGCTCGCGGCGATCGCGGCCACCGCGACCGCCGGCGCGGGCGCGTGGGCCCGCGCCATGCGCGGCGTCGGCAACGAGGGGCGCGGCTGGGGCCCGGTGTTCGACGAGATCTTCCGCGTCGAGGTGGCGAAGACCCACCCGAGCTACCCCGACGCCTGGAAGGAGGCGCGGGTCCAGGCCCAGCGCCGGCTCGGCCGCACGGGCTGGCCGGTCTCGGACATCGTCGTCGGCGCGGGCCGCGTCTCGGGCGAGAAGGGCGAGGCCGTGGTGCGCCTCGCGCTCGAGCGCGGCGTCAACTACGTGGACACGTCGCCCGATTACTCCGCCGCCGGGAGCGAGGAGGCAATCGGGCGCGCGATCCGCGGCCGGCGCGACGACGTGTTCGTCGCGACGAAGTTCTGCTCGCCCCGCGGCCACATGGGCCCCGGCACGAGCGTCGCAGAGTACATGGGGCTCGTGGAGGCGAGCCTGCGCCGGCTCGGCACGGACCGCGTCGACCTCGTGCACGTGCACTCGTGCGACGAAGTGGCGCGCCTGCTCGACCCCAACATGCACGAGGCGTTCGACCGGCTGCGCGAGCAGGGGAAGGCGCGCTTCCTCGGCTTCAGCTCGCACACCCCGAACCTCGTCCAGGTGGCCGAGGCGGCCATCGAGTCCGGGCGCTTCGACGTCATGATGGTCGCCTACCACCACGGCATCTGGCCGACGCTGCCCGCCGTCATCGAGCGGGCGCGGCGCGAGCGCGACATGGGCGTCGTGGCGATGAAGACCTTGAAGGGCGCGAGGCACCGCGGGCTCGAGAGCTTCCAGGCCCACGCGGACGCCTACTCCCAGGCTGCGCTCAAGTGGTCGCTCTCGAACCCCGGCGTCTCGTGCGCCGTGATCTCGTTCTTCGAGTTCCAGCACGTGGACGAGTACTTGCGGGCGTCGGGTCAGCGCCTCACCGAGACGGACGTCGCGCTCCTCGAGGAGTACGACCGCCAGATCGCGGGCAGCTACTGCGCGCCGCACTGCGGCGCCTGTCTGGATCACTGCCCCGAGCAGCTCGCAATCCACGACGTGCTCCGCTACCGCATGTACTTCGAGGACTACGGGAACGAGAAGGAGGCGCTGCGCCTCTACGGCGCGCTCGCGAAGAACGCGTCCGTGTGCGCGTCGTGCAGCGCGCCGTGCCTCGGCAGCTGCCCCGTCGGCATCCCGATCCAGGGCCGCATGCGGGGCGCCCACGAGCTGCTCTCGCTCGAGCTCGGCTAGCCGCGGAGCCGCGGGCAAAGCCCGCGGACCGCGGCTATCCGATCCGGCGAGGAAGTGCTCGCGAAGGATCATCGGTCGCGCTCACAGAGCCGCCGCGCCGGCGGCCGGGAGGTTTCGATGCGGACGTGCATCCGGGGTCTGCTCGTCGCTTTCGCGTGTCTCGCGCCCGTGGCGCCCGCCGCGGCGGATCCGTGGCCGCTGCCTCCCGCCGACGCGTGCGCGCCCACGGGCGGACGCCTCGCGCCCGGCCAGCCCGAGGACGGGACGCCGCTCCCGTTCCAGCCCGGCGACTCGTTCGGGATCGACCGCATCGCCGTGCTGCAGAAGTTCCTCCCGCCCTTCCTGTGGGACGAGCGCGAGCGCTTCTTCTTCGACGGGATGCGGCTCGAGATCGGTCCGTGCTTCCGCGACTACTCGCCCCCCGCGTTCTACCGCGACGCGACGGGGGCGGGCGCCGGCAAGACGAAGCTCGACGGCGAGGGCGGCCTCGTCGACTACGGCGCCGGCCTCCCGTTCGCGCCCGGGTCCATTGCGAAGGACGACCCGGACGCGGGCCTGCGCTGGCTCTGGAACGTCGAGCACCGCTACCAGGGCGCGGGCTTCCGCGGGAAGTTCCGGCTCGTCGACCTCGTCGGGCGCACCGGCCGCGCCGAGCCCTTCACCGGGGAGATGTTCAAGATCCAGCTCGCGCACCGGGCGGACCGGTCGGCGCCGAAGTACGAGGCGGCGGGCGCGCGGGGCAATCTCTGGGTCGCGGGCGGCCTCTTCTTCACGCCCTTCGACGCGCGCGAGCACGCGTGGCGCCAGTACCGCAACGTCGAGAGCATGACGTCCGCGCGCCGCACCGACGACCTGCACGCCTACCTGCCCCAGTGGCGGCGCGTGCGCCGCATCTCCGCCGCGAACACCGAGGGGCTCTACATGCCGAGCTTCTCCGTCGGCGTCGTGCAGAACCAGCAGCTCCCGATCGCCTCGGGCGGCGCGTCCGGGCTCGGCGCCGGGGTGGGCGGCTCCGCCGCCGTCGGCGACCCCGGCGGCGGGGCAGCGACGCTCCAGACGAAGCGCAGCGGCTTCGAGGGCCTCGAGCTGCGCCCGCTCCTCTACCGCGCGAAGGTCGTCGGGCTGCACGACGTGCTCGCGCCGATCAACCTCGCGAGCCCGGTCTGGCCCGCGAGCGAGGACCGCGACTTCGGGCCCTGGGGCCTCTCGTTCGCGAGCGACCGCTTCGAGCTGCGCCGCGCGATCGTGTTGGATGCGACCCAGCGCGACGCCCAGGACGCGTCGGAGACCGCCCGCATGACGCTCTACGTCGACCTGCAGACGCTGCAGCCGCTCTACGTCGCGACCTTCGACGCGCGGGGGGAGATGACGAACGTGGGCATGTACGCCAGCCGCTGGAGCGAGGACCGCGAGGACTACCCGCGCTGGCCGGACGACCCCGCGCGCGAGGTGCGCGTGCTCGACCCCGTCGGCGCGGCGTTCGCGAACCTGTCCGAGTCCGGCAGCTGGCGGCGCGAGTCGTGGGACCTGGTGTCGACGCCGCCCTCCGACGACGAGGTGAAGCGCCGGATCTCGACGGGCGAGCTCACGAAGCGGCACTGAGGGCACCCCGCCCCGCCCTTGCCAGCGGGGCGATCCGGCGGCGCCAGGTCGCGCGCGCGCGTTCACCGCCCTTTGCTAGGGTCGAGGTGGGGATCGGAGGCGCGCCGCGTGGTCGGGTTCCTGCTCCGGGCGCTGATCGTGGCGGCGGGCTTGTGGGTGGCTGACCGCCTCCTGCCCGGCATCTCGATCCAGGGGCCCGCGACCTTCCTCCTCGGGGGTGCGCTCCTCGGACTCGCGAACGCGGTGATCCGACCGATCGTGGTCCTCTTCACTCTTCCGCTCACGATCGTGACGCTCGGGCTCTTCCTGTTCGTCGTGAACGCCGCGATGGTCGCGCTCGTCGCCGCCATGCTGCCGGGGTTCAGGGTCGCCGGCTTCTTCTCGGCGCTCCTGTGCTCGCTCGTCGTGAGCGTCGTCTCCGGCGTAGCGTCGTGGTTCGTCGGTTCCCGGGGCCGCTACGAGATCCTCGTCGTGAGGCGCAACGAGGCGTGAACGAGCTCGCCTCCGTGCGCCCGGCGCGCGAGGGCGACCTCGCGTCGATCGACGAGATCTACAACCACTACGTCCTGCACACCGCCATCACGTTCGACGTGGAGCCGCTCACGCCCGTGCAGCGCCGCGAGTGGTTCGCCGGCTTCGGCGAGCGCGGGCGCTATCGGCTGTTCGTCGCGGAGGAGGGCGGCGGCGTCGTGGGCTACGCCGGCAGCCGGCGCTTCCGCGACAAGGAGGCCTACGAAACCACCGTCGAGACGAGCGTCTACGTCGCGCCCGGGCTCGGCGCGCGCGGCATCGGATCGTCCCTCTACGGCGCCCTGATGGAGGCGCTCGGCGAGGAGGACATCCACCGCGCGGTCGCGGGCATCACGCTGCCGAATCCGGCCTCGCTCGCGCTGCACGCGCGCTTCGGCTTCGAGTCGGTCGGCGTCTACGACGAGGTCGGCCGGAAGTTCGGACGCTTCTGGAGCGTCGAATGGATGCAGCGGGCGCTATGAGCCATCGAGCTCGTCGCGGTTGGGACGCGCGACCCACGACGGAGGCAGGAGGCGCCCGATGAAACAGCGATCGAAGAGCTCGATGCACCGGCGAGCGAAGGGGCTGGCCGTCGCCGTGGTGCTCGCCGCGGCGGCCTGGGCCGCCGGCTGCGTGGTCGTGGACACGGGCCGTCCCTTCGGCACCCGGCTCCCGAATGGGAGCTACCGCGAGAGCTGCCGCTTCGCCGTCCTGGATGGGCACCGACTCAAGGCCCAGTGTCGCACGAGCCGTGGTCGTTGGCGCAGCACGTCGCTCGACCTGCGCGCTTGCAACGCCGACATCGTGAACGACGACGGCCACCTGCGCTGCGGCCGGCAATCGTTCTCGCGCATCCCGCCGGGCTCGTACCAGCGCAGCTGCACCGACATCCGCGTGCGGCGTGGCATCCTGCGCGCCGAGTGTCGCGATCGAAAGGGCCGGTGGCGCGACGCCGCGGCGCCGATCGACACCTGCCGCCGCTTCGCCAACAGCAACGGCAGGCTCGGCTGCGAGCAATAGGCGCGCCGGCCCGCTCGCTGGACGGCGGCACATCGCGGTACCGAGCGCGGCGGAGCGGGGTGTCTCCGCGCGCCGTGCGGTACGCTTCGGGCTACCGCCCCCCGGAGACCGCCGCATGGCCGCCGCCTCGTCCGACGACCGGGCCTTCGACCTCGCTTCGATCGACGTCATCTCGCCCACCCACTACGAGCGCAACGGCTACCCGCAC
>DATAGA010000040.1:0-1785 GCA_036257215.1 Myxococcota bacterium | reverse complement strand
GCCGCGGCCAC
Source organism: Myxococcota bacterium (assembly GCA_036257215.1). Taxonomy (GTDB): domain Bacteria; phylum Myxococcota_A; class UBA9160; order UBA9160; family UBA6930; genus DATAGA01. Next base: position 1,774 of record DATAGA010000040.1, on the reverse strand, counting down.
CTCCTCGCCGAGGCGCTCGTGGGGCACCCCGAACACGGCCGCCTCGTGCACGTCGGGATGCTCGTAGATCGCGGCCTCGACCTCGGCGCAGTACACGTTCTCGCCGGCCCGCAGCACCATGTCCTTTGCGCGGTCCTGCACGTAGACGAAGCCCTCGGCGTCGATGCGGCCGATGTCGCCGCTGCGCAGCCAGCCGTCGACGATCGTCTCGGCCGTCGCCTCGGGCTTGTTCCAGTAGCCCCGGATCAGGTTGGGGCCGCGGAACCAGATCTCGCCGACCTCGTCCGGGCCGAGCACGCCGCCCTCGGCGTCGGTGACGCGCAGCTCGACGACCGGAACGACGCGGCCGCAGCTCGTGGGCTTGCGCAGGTAGTCGTCGCCCGAGTTGCCGGGACCGTAGGCGTTCGTCTCGGTCATGCCGTAGCCGATGCCGGGCCGCGCCACGGCGAAGCTCTTCTCGACGCGGCGGACGAGCTCGGGCGGCGCCGGCGCGCCGCCGCCGCCCACGCTCACGAGGCTCGACGTGTCGTGCCGCGCGAACTCGGGACACTCGAGCAGGTCCCACGACTGCGTCGGGACGCCGACGAACTGGGTCACGCGCTCGCGCTCGATCAGCTCGAGCGCCCGCGCCGGCCCCCACTTGTGCATCATCACGAGCTTGTAGCCGGCCGCGAAGCACGAGAGCATGACCGGGACGCAGCCCGTCACGTGGAAGAGCGGAACGACGAGGATGAAGGCCGGCGCGTGGGGATGTCCGCTCGGCGTGCCCGCGCCCATCGCCGCGTTGATCGCCGAGCGCGCCGCGAAGGCGACGAGCGCCGAGAGCACCGCGCGGTGGGTCGAGACCGCGCCCTTCGGGCGCCCCGTCGTGCCCGAGGTGTAGAGGATGGTGGCGTCCATGTCGGGCGCGACGTCGACCTCGGGGAGCGGCGCGCCCTCGCGTACGACGTCGCCCCAGACGTCCGCGCCGGGCGGCAGCGCGCCTCGGGTGCGCGCGACGACCACGCGTAGCGGCAGCTCGGGGAGCAGCGGCGCGATCCGCGCGAGGCGTTCGCCGTCGGCGATCGCCACGCGGCTGCCCGAGTCGCGCAGCGCGTAGTCGAGCTCGTCCGTCGTCCACCAGGCGTTGAGCGAGACCGAAATGGCGCCGATCGAGGTGATCGCGGCGAAGGCGATCACCCACTCGGGGTAGTTGCGCATGGCGATCGCGACGCGGTCGCCGGGCGCGACCCCGTAGCGCTCGACCAGCGCGGCAGCGAGCGCGTCGACCTGCGCCATCACGCGGCCGAAGCTCCAGCGCTCGTCCTCGTAGACGAGGAAGGTGGCATCGCCGCGCGCGCGCGCGGCCGTGAAGAGCGCCCGCAACGAGGGCGGCGCGTTCTTCCACACCTTGAGGCGCTGGCCCGCGACGTCGGCCTCGACGATCTCGAACAGCCCGCCCGACCCCGTGACCGCCCGCACCGCCTGCTCGAACGTCAGACCGCCCTCGCTCATCGCCGCTCCTTCCGCGCCTCGGACCTGCACAGCCTGGGGGTCAGAGTGTGGCGCGCTCGGCGGCGCTGCGCGCGTCGGCGGCGAGGCCGGGCAGGCCGAGCGCCTCGGCCAGGCGCCCGCCCTCGGCCAGCCGTTCGCGGGCGGCCTTGCGGCTGCCGCGGCGCAGGAGGAGCGCTCCGTGCTCGACGCGGACCCGCGCCGCCATCGCCCGGGCGCCGAGCGCCTCGCATGCCTCCTCGGCCTCTTCGAAGCGGTCGGCCGCGTCGGAGAGCCGCCCCTG
>DATAGA010000033.1:0-2865 GCA_036257215.1 Myxococcota bacterium | reverse complement strand
GTCGCAGGACGCCTGGGCCAGGGCCGCCTCGCCGCGGCGTACGTGGACCCAGGCGGAGAAGCTGTGCGCGAACGCGACGCTGTAGGGGGCCGCGAGCCGCTGCGCGAGGTCCCTGGCCTCTCGAACGTACGCCAGCGCCCGCTCCGGGTAGCCCGCGAACCAGAGCGCGATGGCGAGGAACGCGAGCGCCGTGAGACCCGGATCGTCGCCGTGCTCGCGCGAGAGCGGGCTGTGCCGCTCGAAGTCGTAGAGGGCGACGCCGCGCTCGAGCTGCGTGCGGGCGGCGGCGAGCTCCCCGAGGCCGAGGAGCGGGAGACCCGCCAGGCTGTGGGCCACGGGCAGGAGCGAGTCGTCGCCGGCGCTCGCCATGCGCAGGAGCTGCTCGCTCAGCTCGCGCGCCAGCTCGAGGTTCCCGCGGACGAAGAAGAAGCGGAAGAGCCCGGCGAGCGCGAAGAAGAGCTCCGGCCCCGCCTCCATGTGTCGACTCAGCTCTTGCGCGCGGGCGTAGGCGCGCTGCACCTCGGGCGCGGCGTAGCCTCGCGTCGTGAGCAGCGACGTGCCGAGCGCCATGCGGAGCGAGAGCTCGCGCCTCGCCGCGGCGGGGGTCTCCGGGAGGTCGGCGAGGAGCTCCAGCGCCCGGCCGAGCAGGGCAATGGCCTCGTGGTACGCCTGCCGGCGCATCGCGGTCCGCGCGGCCGCCTCGAGGTGGTGCACCGCGCGGGCGGGGTCGTGTCCCTGCTCGAAGTGCACCGCCAGCTCCGCGGCGTGCGCGTGCACGAGCGCGCCGCAGGCGGCCTCCTGCCAGCCGCCGATCCGGCGGTGCAGCCGCGCTCGGCGCGTCGGGGAGAGGCCCTGGTAGAGCACCTGCCGGTAGAGCCCGTGGAGGAACGCGTAGCGGCCCGCCACCGCGCCGGCCGCGCGCGCGTCGACGCCGCTCGGGCGCAGGAAGAGGCCCCGTCCCGCCAGCTCCTCGCAGCGCTCCTCGACCAGCTCTTCCCGCTCCCCGAGCGCCGAGGCGACCGCGGCGCTCGAGAACTCGCTGCCGACGACGCTCGCGGCTTCGAGCACCCGGCGCGCCTCCGGCGCGAGGCGGTCGAGCTGGCGCTCGATCATCTGGCGCAGCGTGTCCGGCACGCCGGTTCCGACGTCGGTCAGCTGCGCGTCGGGATTCCAGTGCTCGACCAGCACGCCTCGCGAGGTCCAGTAGTCCACGAGGTTCACGACGAAGAGCGGATTGCCCTCCGTCGCCTGGTGGATGGAGCGACCGAAGTGCCCGAGCTGCTTGTCCGGGAAGCGGTCGGCGAGGTACTCGCCGACCGCTTCCACGCCGAGCGCCCGCAGCGCGAGGTCGGCGCACAGGCCGTGCACCTTCAGCTCCTGTGCGATCGCTCCGAGCGGGTGGGCGCCGCGCGCGACCTCGGGCGTCCGGTACGTCCCGATCACGAGGAGGCGCGCCGGCTCGCGGCGCCTCGCGAGCGAGGAGAGCAGGTCGAGCGTCGAGTGGTCGCTCCACTGCAGGTCCTCGAGCACGAGCAGCAGCGGCTTCGCGGCGGTCAGCACCTCGACCGCCTCGGCGAGCTCGCGCAGCATCCGCTCACGCGTCGCGCCCTGCACGCGCAGGCGCACGGCCTCGAGCTCCGCGTCGGTGATCAAGGCCGGCAGCTCGACCAGCCAGGTCGGCGCGTGGCGCGCGAGGGCCGCGACGACGTCGCGGGAGCCCGGTAGACCTCCGAGCCGCCCGAGCGCCTCCAGCAGCGGGAGATAGGCTTCTCCGGCGCCGAAGTGCTCGACGCACTGTCCGCGCGCGGCGCGCACTCCGTCCGCCTCGGCCGCCCGCAAGAAGGCGTCGACCAGCGCCGTCTTGCCGATGCCCGCCTCGCCGCTCACGAACACGACGCGCCGGACGCCGGCCTTCGCGTCTTCGAACCAGCGCTCGAGCTGCTCGAGCTCGGCGTCGCGACCGACGAGGCTCGGCCGCGCTTGCTCGGCGCGCGGCCCCGCCCGCGTGTCGGCGACGGCGCGATCGCTCCGGCTGCGGACCGGCGCGACGAACCGGTAGCCCCGCCGGGCCACGGTCTCGATGAAGCGCGGCGACGCCGGGTCGTCCCCCAGGATCGCCCGCAGCTCTCGCACGTAGCCGCGCAGCAGACCCTCGCCCACGTGCGTGTCCGGCCACACCGCGCGCACCAGCTCCTCGCGCAGCACGAGGCGGGCCGGGTGCGTCGCGAGATACGCGAGCACAGCGAACGGCTTGCCGCGAACTGGCAGGCGGTCGGAGTCCCGCCAGAGCTCCTGGTTGGCGAGGTCGAGGCGAAACGGGGGGAACTCGACGAAGGTGTCGGCGTGCACGGCGACGCCCCCGGGGCAGGGTTCTAGCGAATCGGCGACGACCCGTGCAATGCGCCCGAACCACTGCGCGCCATCGGACGCGCATTCGGGCGTTGGAGGAGGCGTGTCGGGCGGCGTGCAGCGCGCGCGGTCGCGGGCGCTTCGGCGTGCGCACGGGCTCGCGACGGGCGGCCGCGTCCGCGGCGTCATGGTACCGTCGCCCCGTGTCCGATCGGCGCCGCCGCATCGAGGAAGCCCTGCGCGCCGGCCTCGGCGCCGTGCACGTCGAGGTGACGGACGAGAGCCACCTCCACGCGGGGCACGCCGGGGCGGCGTCCGGGGCGGGACACTTCCGTGCGACGATCGTCTCGGCGCGTTTCGAGGGCCTCTCGCGCGTCGCCGCGCAGCGGCTCGTCTACGGGGCGGTGGCCGAGCTCATGGGTCCCGAGATCCACGCGTTCGCGATGACGACGCTCACGCCGGCAGAGTGGGCGGCGCGCGGCGGAGCGGACGCGAGCAGCGGCGGCGACGCGCGCG
>DATAGA010000559.1:0-2702 GCA_036257215.1 Myxococcota bacterium | reverse complement strand
TTTTCCTCCGCGGCGCGCGGCCCACGCGCGACGTCCGAGAGAGGTTCGTTTGCGCATCCGCTCCCTCGAAATCGCCGGCTTCAAGAGCTTCGTGGACCGGACGCGGTTCGAGTTCCGCCCGGGCATCACGGCCATCGTCGGGCCGAACGGCTGCGGCAAGTCCAACGTCGTCGACGCCATCCGCTGGGCGATGGGCGAGCAGTCGCCGCGGCGCCTGCGCGGGAAGGGCATGGAGGACGTGATCTTCGCGGGCGCCGAGGACCGCGCCTCGGTCGGGCTCGCGGAGGTCGTGCTCTCGTTCGACAACTCCGAGGGCAACGCGCCGGCCGCCTTCGCCGCCTACGAGCAGATCCAGGTCGCGCGCCGGCTCTACCGCGACGGCGAGTCCGAGTACCTGATCAACAAGGTGCCCGTGCGGCTGCGCGACGTGCAGGACTTCTTCCGCGACACGGGGATCGGGACACGCGGCTACACGATCGTCGAGCAGGGGCGCATCGCCGAGATCGTGTCGGCGAAGCCCGAGGACCGCCGCGCGATGATCGAAGAGGCGGCCGGCATCAGCAAGTACAAGGCGCGCCGCCAGGAGGCCGAGCGCAAGCTCGAGGCCACCGAGGCGAACCTCGTGCGCGCCAACGACGTGCTCTCCGAGATCAAGCGCCAGATCGCCTCGCTCGAGCGCCAGGCCCGCAAGGCCGCGCGCTACCGGCGGCTGCGCGAGCTGCAGCGCCTGCTCGAGCTCTCGCTCGCGGCCGACGAGCGCGCGGCGCTGCAGGACGCCGTCGCCGACGCGCGCCGGCGCGCGGACGTCGCACGCGCCGCCGCCGCGGCCGCCGAGACGCGCCTCGCCGAGTGCGAGGCGCTGTTCCAGGCGCGCCGGGTCGCCCTCGCGGAGGCTGAGCGCGGCGTCGTGGAGCGGAACGAGGCGCTCTTCGCGGTGCGCAGCCGCATCCAGGAGCTCGAGAGCCGCATCGCCTACGAGCGCAAGGAGCGGGCGGCGCTGGCGGAGTCGACGGCCGCTCGCGAGCGCGAGCGCGAGGAGCTCGCCGCGCAGCGCGCGGCGGCGGAGCTGGAGGCGGCGCGGGTCGCCGACGAGCTCGCCGCGCTCGAGTCCGCCGCACAGGCGGAAGGGCGCGCGGCCGCCGAGGCCGAGAGCCAGGCGCGTGCCGCAGCGGACGCGCTGCGCGAGCGCGAGCGGGAGCGCGACGCCGCGAGCCACTCGCTCGTCGAGGTCCTGACGCGCGTCGCCCGCAGCGAGGACCGCCGCGCCGCGTGCGAGGACCGCCTCGCCGAGATCGACCGGCGCCTGCGCGGCGCCGAGGAGCAGCTCGAGCTGCAGAGCCACGAGGAGGCGCGCGCGGAGGAGCAGCGCGCCGGCCTCGAGCAGGGCCTGCGCAACCTCCTCGCCGAGCGCGACCGCCTGATGGGCGCGCTGCGCGACGCGCTCGACCGCCACGCGCGCGCCGGCGAGGCACACCGCGCGACGACCGCAGCCGCGCGCGAGGCGCGCGACCGCCGCGAGGCGCGCCGCGCGCGGCTCGCCTCGCTCAGCGAGCTGCTCGAGCGCCGCGAGGACCTCGGCGACGCGGCCCGCGAGCTCCTCTCCGGCGGCGAAGCGGCGGCGCGCGCGCGCGGCATCCGCGCGCTCGTGCGCGACGTGATCGAGGTCGACCGCGAGCACGAGGCCGCGGTCGAGGCGGCGCTTGCCGAGCGCGCCCGGGGGCTCGTCGTGGAGAACGCCGGCGCGGCCGTGGACGCGCTCGAGGCGCTGCGCGGCGCGGGCTCCGGCGGCGGCGTCTTCGTGCTCGACCCGGGCGAGGAGGCGGCCCCGGCGGGCTTCGTGCCGCTCGGCCGCTCGCTGCTCGAGTGCGTACGCGTGCGGGCCGGCTTCGAGGGCGTCGCGCAGCGGCTGCTGGGCCGGGTCCTGCTAGTGGACGACCTGCGCGAGGCCGCCCGGCTCTACGGCCACGGCCAGATCCCCGCGAGCTTCGTGACGCCCGCCGGAGACTGGCTCGGGCGCGACGGCGTCGTGCGGGGCGCGACGGGCGGCGAGAGCGGCGTGCTCGCGCGCGTGCGCGAGGTGCGCGAGCTCGGCGCCCTCGTCGCGGAGCTCGACGCGGAGACCCTCGCGGCCGAGCGCCGCGCGCAGGAGGCCGAGGCCGCCCACGCCCACGCCAGCGACGAGCTCGAGAACCTGCGCAACCGCCATCACACGGCCGCGCTCGCCGTCGCGAGCCACGAGAAGGACCTCGACCGCTCGCGCGAGCGCGTGAAGGCGATCGGTGAGGCGCGCGAGGGCCGCCGCGAGGAGCGCTCGGCCCTGGTGGCCGAAGCCGAGGCGCTGCGCGAGGAGCTCACGCGCACCGAGACCGCGCTCGCGGCCGCCCGCGGCGAGCGCTCGGCGCGCCAGCGCGAGCTCGACGATCTCGGGCTGCGCGTCGGCTCCGCGGGGCGCGAGCTCGCCCGGGTCGAGGCGCTCGCGGGCGAGCGCCGCGCGGAGCACCGGGCGCGGCTCGAAGGGCGCGACCGGCTGCGCAGCAGCGCGGAGCGCAGCCGCCATCAGCTCGCCGAGCTGGCCGGCTGGATCGCGCGGCGCGAGCAGGAGATCGAGCAGGCGGCGGTGCGGCGCGCGGAGCTCGCCGCGTCGCTCGAGGCCGCCGAGGCGTCGCTGGCGGGCTTGATCGAGCGCGAGGACGAGGCGCGCC
>DATAGA010000550.1:0-8068 GCA_036257215.1 Myxococcota bacterium | reverse complement strand
TCCGCGGCCGGCCCGCGGGCTGACCTCGCTGCATGGATTCGGAGCAACGGACGGATTTCTTGAGCATTCGTCGGCAGATGCGCCGCGACGACCCCGCGGATGGGGCACTCGCGCCTTGCCGCCCGCGCGCCGGGGGGATGCGCGCGGAGGCGCACGCGCGGGAGGGTTCTTTGAAGTGAAGGATGGGGTCGCGGGGTCACCCGGGGGGCAGAGGCCCCCGCAGCCCGCAGCGCAGGCCCGACGACGCCGTCTTCGCGGGCCCGTCGGCTAGATTGGCTTCGGGAGTCGCACGTTGCGGCGCGTCCTCGGCCTGATCCTCGTCGCCCTCGTGCTGCTGGCCGGCGTCGCGGCCGCCCTCGTCTGGGGCGTGGCGCGCATCGGGCCGGAGAACCTGAGGCAGCGCACCGAGGGCCAGCTCGAGCAGCTCCTCCAAACCGAGGTCGCGCTCGGCCCCGTGGAGCTGCGCGTGTCGCGGGCGGGACTCGTCGTCTCCGCGGACGGGCTGCGGGCGTGGCCGACGCCCCGCGGCCCGGCGCTCGACGCCCGCCGACTCGAGTTCCAGCTCGACCTCTGGTCGCTCCTCGCCGGGCAGGTGGACCTCGGCTGGGTCGCCCTCGAGGGCGCCGACGTCCGCCTGCGCCGGGACGGGGGTGGCCTCGCACTCGACCTTCCGACCCCCGACGCGGGCGCCGCGACAACGCCGCCGCCGGGGAGCGCGCCGGCGCCCGTGGGCGGCGCAGTCGTCGCGGGGCCCCCACTCGAGCGACTCCTCGAGCGCGTCCCGCAGGTCGAGCTGCGGCACAGCCGGGCGGTCGTGGCGGCCGGCCCGGGGCGGGCGCCGGAGCTCTCGCTCGAGGAGCTCGACGGCTGGCTCGCGCGCCGCTGGATCCGGGGCGGCGCCGGGTTCGAGCTCTCCGGCGCGCTGCGCAGCCGCGGCGAGGCTTCGGGTCGCTTCTCCCTCGAAGGCAGTTCCGGCGGCGGCGGGGCGCTCCAGGCCACCGTGAGGGTCGACGAGCTCGCGCTCCGACCCGCGGCGTCCCTCGCGCCGGCTCCGGTGCTCGAACGGACACCCGAAGGCCGCGCTAGCGGCCGCATCGACGTCGCGGCCGGGGCGGCCAAGCCCATCGCCGTGAGCGTCGACCTCGCGGCTCCGCAGCTGCGGCTGCGTGCGATGGAGAAGCCCGTCGAGCTGCGCTCGGTGCGGTTGGTGGGCACCGCGACCGGCGTTCCCGCGGCGAACGCGACGCGCTGGCGTGTCGACGGCCGCGCGAGCGCCGCCGGGGTAACCGCGCCGGTCTCGGCGACGGCGGTGCAGCGGGCGGGTCACGGCGTCGAGATCGAGGACGTTCGTGTCGGCGCGCCGCTCGAGCTCGAACGCGTCGGACCGCTGCTCGCCGCGCTGCCCGAGCCGGTGCGCTCCGTCGGGGGCGAGATCGTGCGCCACGTGAAGAGCGGCCGCCTGCTCGACGCGCAGCTCGCCTGGCGCCCCGCCCCGCACGGGCGCGAGCTACGGGCGAGCGGCAGGGTCGAGGCACTCGCGCTCGAGGCGGGCGGCGGGCGGCTCGAGGAGGTCGCGGGCAGCTACGCCGTCGAGCACGGGACGTTGACGCTCGCCGGCGCGGGGGGGCGGCTCGGCGGCGAGCCCGCCGGGCTCGCCGCGCTCTGGCCCGAAGCGGGGCGCGCCGGCGCGCGCGCCGCACTCGCGCCGATTCGCGCCGGCCGCGTGTCGGGGCTCGAGCTGCGCGTTCCGCTCGCGGCCGGCTGGAGCACGGCGGACGTCGCACTGCGCGCTCGCGTCGACGAGGCGCGCGTGCGCATCGGCGCGAGCAGCGAGCTCGACGGGCTCGGCGGCGACGTCGAGCTGCGGGGCGGCACTCTCTCGGTCGCGGGGATCTCCGCCCGGCTCGACGGAAGCCCGCTCCCGAGACTGGACGCGACGTTCGCGGGACTCGCGCACTTCGCCCGCGACTTCCACTGCGTGCGCCCCGAGCCGGTGCCCCCGCTTCCCGGCCGCAGGCCGCTCGCCGAGTGGATCCGGGGCCCGGCCGACGCGCCGCGCGGGCCCCCTTCCTGGCAGCGCGTGCGCGTGGAGGCCGACTTCCTCGCCCATCCCGCGCTCGGGTGTGTCGCCGACGCGGTCGTGGCCGAGATCCAGCCGGCGGCGGAGGGCGGCTTCCACGTGCGGATCGAGCGCGCCCTCTGGGGCGGGCTCGAGATCGCGGGCGAGGCGCAGCTGCGGACAGGGCTGCAGGAAGCGGTGCGTCTCGACGTCCGCCTGGGCGCCCACGGCGCAGGCGTGAGGCCGAGCGCTCCGAGCGGCCTCTGGGGCCAGGGCCGCTTCGCGCTCGAGAGCCACCGGCTCGGCTCGTGGGACGCGCGGGGCGCGCGCGGGCGCTTCCGGTTCGAGCGCGACGCGGTCTCGTTCGCCGACGCAACGCTGCTCCTCGCACCGGGTCCCGACATCGATGTGACGGGCCTCCAGCTCTCGCTGGCGCGCGCGGACGGCGTGCCGTTCCACGCGGACGCTCAGGTGGAGAAGGGCGAGTTCGGCGACCTGCTCCTCGCGCTCTCGGACGCCACCGAGCCTACCGTGAGCGGACCATTCTCCGGTGCGATCTCCCTGCGCGGCGCGCTGCGCCCGGGCCACCCGACGCTGCGCGACGCCGAGGGCGGGTTCTCCGTGAACGTGCGCGACGGCGTGATCCGACAGCGCTTCCGCCTCTTCCTCGCCGTCGCGATGGCGAGCGAGACGCTGAACCCCTTTCGCGAGCGCGGCACCATCCGGTTCCGGGCGATGGACCTCGGAGGCCGGCTGCAGGGCGGCGCGTGGCTGGTCGATGTCGTAAACATCGACGGTCCCGCGCTGCGGGTGGCGGCCAACGGGCGCGTCGGCGCGGTGAGCCCCAACGACGTCGAGGGCGTGATGGCGCTCTTCTTCTTCCGCACGGTGGATCGCGCGATCGGCGCCGTGCCCCTCGTGAACCGGATGCTGCTCGGGAAGGACAAGAACCTGCTCGGCACCTACGTGGCGCTGTCCGGTCCGTGGAACGGGATGCAGGCGCGCGTCCTGCCCGTGCGGACCATCGCGCAGGGGCCGGCGAGCGTCGTGACCGAGGGCGTCCCCACCGCGCTCCAGGGCGGTGTGCGCGTGATCCAGCGCATGCTCGAGGCGACGCCGCTCCCGTCCGCGACCTCGCGCGTGCCGCGACCCGCGCTCCCGCGCGTGCCGCTGCGATCGCGTTCCCAGGAGAAGGCCGGCTCGTGAAGCAGCGGGCTCCCGCGCGCGCCCGGGTACTGTCGCGGCGCGAAGCCGCGGCCCGCGTGCGCGCCGCGCAGCGCCGAGGCGAGCGCGTCGTGTTCACGAGCGGCTGCTTCGACCTGCTGCACGTCGGTCACGTGCGCAGCCTCGAGGAGGCGCGCGGTCTCGGCGACCGGCTCGTCGTCGGCGTGAACGCGGACGCCACCGTGCGGCGGCTGAAGGGACGCGGCCGCCCGGTGCTGCCGGCGCGCCAGCGCGCCGAGCTCCTCGCGGCGCTCGCCTGCGTCGACTTCGTCTTCACGTTCCCCGAGCCCACGCCGCGCGCCTCGCTCGCCGCGGTGCGACCCGACGTCTACGCGAAGGGCGGCGACTGGTCGCTCGCGGCGCTGCGCGCGCACGACGCGCCGCCGGGCTTCGCGGGCGCGATCCGGCGGCTGCGGCAGGTGCCGGGCCTGCGCAGCAGCCGCATCGTCGAGGCCGTGCGCGCGGGACGCGGCGCGGGCGCGGCCCGCCGCGCGGCGCGTCGGCCGAGCCAGGGAGGGCGGTAGTGGAGGCCGCGGAGTCCGTGCTGAAGCAGCTGCGGGACGAGGTGGGCCGCGTCGTCGTCGGCCAGCACGACCTCGTCGACGGGCTGCTGACGGGGCTCCTCGCCGGCGGCCACGTCCTCGTCGAGGGCGTGCCCGGCCTCGCGAAGACGACCGCCGTCCGCACGCTCGCCGAGGTGCTCGGCCTCGGCTTCCGGCGCATCCAGTTCACGCCGGACCTCCTGCCGGGCGACGTCATCGGGACGCCCGTGTACCTCCCCGCGGAGCAGCGCTTCGAGGTGCGACGCGGGCCGGTGTTCGCCCCGATCGTCCTCGCCGACGAGATCAACCGCGCGCCCGCGAAGGTGCAGTCGGCGCTGCTCGAGGCCATGGAAGAGCGGCAAGTGACGATCGGCGACCAGACGCTCCCCCTGCCGGACCCGTTCCTCGTGATGGCGACGCAGAACCCGATCGACCTCGAGGGCACCTACCCGCTGCCCGAGGCGCAGGTCGACCGCTTCCTGCTGAAGCTCGTGGTCGGCTACCCGGCCTACGAGGAGGAGCTCGAGGTCGTGGCGCGCGACGCGTCGCCCGCGCCGTCGCTGCGCGTGGTGACCGACGCGGCCGCGGTGCTCGCGCTGCGGCGCCGGGCCGCCGAGGTCCACGTCGCTCCCGCGGTGAGCGACTACGCGGTGCGGCTCGCCCGCGCCACGCGCGACCCGGACCTCGCCGGCGCCGCGCTCCACGCGGCGGGCACAGGCGGCGGGCTCGGCGCCGGAGCGCGCGTCGGCGCCGCCCCGCCGGTGGGCCGCGGGCTCGCGCGCAGCGGCGGCCCTCCGGGCCGCGCGGCGGCGGGCAGCCTCGACGTCGGCGCCTCGCCGCGCGCCTCGATCTGCCTCGTGCGCGCGGCGCGCGCGCGCGCGCTACTCGACGGCCGCTCCTACGCCACGCCGAGCGACGTGAAGCGCGTCGCCCACCCGGTGCTGCGCCACCGCCTCGTGCTCTCCGTCGAAGCCGAGGCCGACGGCGTGCGCGCGGACGACGTGATCGACGCGCTGCTCGGCGCCGTCGAGACGCCCTGAGCGCGGCGTGAGCGCGCCCGCCCCCGCGCTCCCGTCGGCGGTCGAGCTCGCCCGGGCCGCGCGCGTGCTGGTGGTGCGGAGCCGGCGCGAGGTGTCGAGCGCGTTCGCCGGCGGCTACCGGAGCGCGTTCCGGGGCGGCGGCGTCGAATTCGAGGAGTCGCGCCCCTACGCGCCGGGCGACGACGTCCACCGGCTCGACTGGAACGCACTGGCGCGCACCGGGACGCCGTACGTGAAGCGCTTTCGCGAGGAGCGCGACCAGAGCGTCGTGCTGGCCGTCGACCGCTCCGGCTCCATGGCCTTCGCGAGCGCGGGCCGCACCAAGGCGGCGCTCGCCGCTCACGCCGCGGCCCTCGTGGCCGGGGCGGCGGCCCGCGCCGGCGACCGGATCGGCCTCGTGGCCTTCGCGCGCGAGGTCGAGGAGGAGCTGCCGCCCGAGCGCGGGGCTCCCGCGCTCTTCCACCGGCTGGAGCGGCTCGCCGCCGCGGCCGCCGCGCCGACCGGCCCGGGCGGCCTCGAGCCCGTCCTCGCGCGCCTCGAGCTCGCGCTGCGGCGTCCGGCGGTGGTGATCCTGCTCTCCGACTTCCGCGACGAAGCGCTCGACCGGAGCGCGCCGGCGGGCCTCGGCCTCGCGCGGCTCGCGCGCCGACACGACGTGGTGGCGGCGGTGGTGTCGGACCCGCGCGAGGAGGAGCTTCCGGCCGCCGGGACGGTCCTCCTCGGCGACGCCGAGCGGCCCGGGCCGCGGCTGCGGCTGCGCACGAGCGCCGCCGCCCGCGAGCGCTACCGCGCCGCCGCCGCCGAGCGCCGCGTGCGGCTCGAGCGGGCGCTGCGCGCGGGCGGCGCCGACGTCGTCTGGCTGCGCACCGACCGCGACCCGCTGCTGCCCCTCGCGCGCTTCTTCGCGCGTCGGCCCGCGCATCCGCGGCGGGGACCGCGGTGAGCGCGCGTGCCGCGCTCGCCCTCGCCGCAGCCCTCGCGGCGGCGGCCGTAGCCTGCGGCCCCCGCGAAGAGCCTGCCCGCGAGGACGCGGCCGCGCGCGTCGCGCCCGCCACCATCCAGGGCGGCGTCATCATCGAGCCGCCCGAGCTCGGGATCGGCGACACCGCAACCGTCGAGATCGCCATCGTGACGCCGCCCGACCACCGCGTCGCGCCGCTCGCGGCTCCCGAGTCGGTCCCCGGACTCTGGGTGCTGTCCGCAGAGACGCTGCCCGTGCGGCACGAGCCCGGGCGCCTCGTGCACCGGACGCGCTTCCTCGTGCGCGCGCGCGCGACCGGGGAGTTCGCCTGGCCCGCGCAGGAGGCGCAGGTCGAGACGCCCGACGGCGCGCGCGTCCCGCTCGCCCTCGCGGCGCGGCCGCTGCGCGTGCTGTCGGTGGCGCGCGAGCTCTCCGAGCGCACGACGCCCTTCGGCTTCCGCGAGCCACGCGAGCCCGGACGCGTGCGCGGCTTCCTCCTGCCTGCGGTCTTCGGCGCCGCCGCAGCGCTCGCCGCGCTCGGGCTCGCGGGCTACGCGCGGCGCTCGCGCCGGCCCGCTGCGTCCCCGGCGCCCGCGCCGCCGGCTCCGGAGAGCCTCGCCGCGGCTCCCGCGCGCGCGGCGCAGAGCGCGCTCGCCGGCGCGCTGGCGCGGCTCGAGCGCGAGCCGGTCGAGGCGGCGAACGCGGCGTCGGTGGCGCTGCGCGGTTTCGTCGAGCACGTGACGGGCGTCCCGGCGAGCCGGGCCACCACCGAGGAGCTCGCGGCGATCCACCCGCCCTTCCTGCTCGAGACGCGCTGGACGGAGTGGCTCACCCTGCTCGGCGCGCTCGACGCGGCCCGCTTCCGGGCTGCCGCGCTCGACACGGCAGCCGCGCGCGCTGCGCTCGCCGCGCAGCTGCGGACGGGAGCCGAGCTCGTCGCGCGCGCGCCGGGAGCGCGGTCGTGAGCGCGTCGGGGATGCGGGCACTCCGCGCGGCGTTCGCCCGTCGGCGCGGGCGCGGGTCGCGCGAGTGACGTCCCTCCTCGCCGAGCTGTTCGCGCCGGGCCGCTTCGAGCTCGCGCCGGGCGCGGCGTTCGCGGCAGCCGTCGTCGCCGCGGCCGCCCTGCTCGTGCTCGCGCGGCGCCGGCGCGCGCCGCGCGCGCTCGCGTGGCCCGCGCTCGCGGAGGCGCGCGCGGCCGGAGCGCGCCGCGGCGATCCCCTCGGCCTCGCGGCCGCCGCGCTGCGCGGGCTGGCGCTGGTCGCACTCGCCCTCGCACTGGCCGGGCCGACGCGTCTCGGCGAGCAGCCGCCCGAGACGCGCCCGGGCCTCGACCTCGTCCTCGTGCTCGACGCGTCGGCGAGCATGCGCGCGCTCGACGCCGAGGTCGCCGGAGCCTGGCGCCCGCGCGTCGAGCTCGCGCGCGAGGTCGTGGCGCGCTTCGCAGAGGCGCGCGCGAGCGCCGGCGACCGCGTCGCGCTCGTCGCCTTCGGCGACACGGCGTTCACGCTCTGCCCGCTCTCGACAGACGGCGCCCTCCTCGCGGCCGCGCTCGCGCGCGTCGAGGCCGGCATGGCCGGCAACGCGACGGCCCTCGGCGACGCCCTCGCCCTCGCGGTGAAGCGCGCCGCTGGCGGGAGCCGCGCAGGCGAAGGCGCGCTCGTGGAGGGGCCGACGGCGGCGCCGCGCGAGGGCCGGCTGGTCGTGCTCCTCACCGACGGCCGCGCCAACGCGGGCGCCGTGCCCGTCGAGGTGGCCGCCGCGCTCGCGCGCGCGAACGCGACGCGGGTCCACGCGGTCGGGATCGGCACGCGCGGCGAGGTCGCGATGGCGAGCCCGACGGGCGGCCGCGAGCTGCGCCTCGCGCGCCACGACCTCGACGAGGAGACGCTGCGCGCGGTCGCCGATGCGACCGGCGGGCGCTACTTCGCGGCGCGCAGCTCCGCGGACCTCGCAGCGGTGTACGGGGAGATCGACGCGCTCGAGCGCACCGAGCGCGAGGCGCCGCCCCGTCCCGCCGGCGAGCCGCGGCCCGAGCCGTTTCTCGCGGCGGCGTGCCTCGCCCTCGCTCTCGAGCTCGGCGTCGCGCGCGGCCTCGCGCGCCGGGTGCCGTGATGAGCCACGCTCTCCTGAGCGGCGCGCTCGCGCACGGAGCGCTCGCGCCGACGCTCGCGGTCCTCTTCGGCGCCGCGCTCGCCGCCCTCGTCGTCGGCCGCGCCGCAGCCGCGCGCCGGAGCGCGCGCCT
>DATAGA010000500.1:0-2430 GCA_036257215.1 Myxococcota bacterium | reverse complement strand
TCCGCGGCCTCGACGGGCGGCGTCCCCGCGTAGCTCACGCCGTCGTCGAGCGCGCGGTCGATCGCGGCGTTCGCGCGGTCGAGGAAACGCACGCGGGCGCGGGCGCGGCGCTCGTCGAGCTGGGTCTGGCTCTCGTCGCGCACGAAGCGCGCCTCGGCGCGCAGGCCGGCGTCGCAAGCCGCACCCGCCGCGGCGAGCAGCTTCCGCCGCAGCCGCGCGTCGGTCGGGTTCGGCGGATCGGCGCCGACGAGGAGCCCGGCCTCGATCTCGCCGGCCGGCACGGTGACCAGCGCCGCCGCGGCGGCCGCGTCGAGCGTTCCCGGACAGCTCGCGCCGGCGGCGGCGGCGCGCGTGCGCGCCTCGCCGTAGCGGCGCTCGAAGCGCCCGCGCGCGCGGTCCGCGCAGGCGTCGCGCGCGAGGCCGAGCGGGTCGCGCTCGGGCGCCCCCGCGCGCTTCGCCTCGCACTCGAAGTGCACCTCGCAGAGCGCCCTCGCGGCGCGCAGCTCGTCGCGTCGGCACGCCGCGGCGGGGTCGAGCGGGTCGCCCGGATCGGGCGGCGGCGGCTCGTCGCTCGGGCCGTAGAGGAAGCGCACCCCCGCGACGTCGTCCGGCGCGAGCGCGTCGAGGTCCCCCGCGAAGCTCGACATGATCGCGAGCGGGCTGTTCTCGTGGTCGAGGCCGAGCCAGTGGCCGAGCTCGTGTAGCGCTACGCGCCGGAAGTCGGGCTCGTCGCCGCGCCAGGGACCGTCGTATACGGCCCAGTCGAGGTCGTCGTTGAAGACGAGGCCGACGCTGGAGAAGCGACCGCTGCGCGTCTCGTACTGCGTCACGGCGAGGACGTCGCTCCCGAGCAGGAAGCCGTCGCAGTCGCGCCGCTCGAACTCGGCGCCCTCCTCGAGCTCCCCGCGCCCGAAGATGTTGCGGTCGCACGCGCCGCGGCCGGCGAAGTCCTCGTCGAACTCGAAGTCGCTCGCGTCCTCCCACGCGTCGGCGGCGGAGATCAGCGCGGTGCGAAACGCGGTCCCGTCGAGCGCGCCGACGTGGAGCGGCGCGCTCCCGCCGCTCCAGACCGGTCCCAGGAGCACGAAGCCCAGCGCGGCGCCGGGGGCGAGGGCCGCCGCCGCGCCGAGCAGCCACGCCGGCTTCACGGTCCCGGCTCCGCCAGGAGCTCCCGCAGCCGCGCGGCGAAGGCGTCGGGCGCGAGCCCGCGTTCTCCGCGCGTCGCGAGCCGCGCGCCGCGCGCGACGCCCTCGCTCGGGCCGGCGGCGGGCGGCGCGACGGAGTCGACGGCCACCACCGGGCGCCCGTCGGCCGTCGTCACCTCCTCGGCGCCGGGGGCACCGCGGACCCGGAAGCGCCCCTGGTCGAAGCCGGCGAGCGGGTGGACGCGCGGCGCGTCGAGATCTTCGACGAAGTAGAAGCCGCGCTCGCCGGGCTCGGGCGGGTCCACGCCGTGCACCGCGCGCGTGCGCGCACCGACCGTGCCGCCGGAGAAGCACAGCTCGAGCGGAGAGGCGACCGGCGCTCCCTTCACGACCGCGAGGACCTCGAAGCGCACGCAGGTGCGGATCGCGCCGTCCGGCGCGAGCTCGCGCGTCTCGCGCGCCACGGCGCGTCCCTCGAAGACGAGCTCGGCGCGCGCGAGGAGCTCGCGCACCGAGAGCGAGCGCAGCGTGGTCGCGGCGGCCGGCGAGGCCGCCAGCACGGCCCCGAGGAGGCCGAGCGCGAGGGGGCGATTCGAGCGCATGGAACGCGTCAGTGTAGGCCAGGCCCCGCGCTCTCGCGGCCTCCCCCGGGGCGGAACGTCGCGACCGCTCGCAGCCGCAGCTCAGCCGCAGGTGATCGGCACGTGTCCGGGCTGCTCGCGCACGCGGGCGAGCCAGCGCTGCACGGCGGGAAAGGCCGCGAGGTCGAAGCCGCCTTCGCCGGCCACGTGGGTGTAGGCGTAGAGGGCGATGTCGGCGATCGAGTAGCGATCGCCCGCGAACCAGTCGCGCCGCTCGAGCTCGCGCTCCATGACGCCGAGCGCGGCGAGCCCGCGCTCGCGCCGCTCGGGCACCTGGGCCGCCTTCTCCTCGAGCCAGCCGGCGTGGGTCCAGAAGCGCAGCACCGCGATGTAGGGCTCGTGGCTGTACTGCTCGAAGAACATCCACTGCAGCGCCTGCGCGCGCCCGACGCGGTCGTCGGGCAGGAAGCGCGTGCCCTCGGCGAGGTACCACTGGATCGCGTTCGACTCGGCGAGGCAGCGGCCGTCCTCGAGCTGGAGCAGCGGGATGCGCCCGTTGGGGTTGAGCCGCAGGAACTCGGGCGTACGCGTCTCGCCGCGCAGGATGTCGAGCTCGACGCGCTCGAACGGGATGCCCAGCTGGTGCAGCAGGAGCCGCACCTTGTAGCCGTTGCCCGACTCGAGGTAGTCGTAGAGCTTGAGCA
>DATAGA010000440.1:0-2504 GCA_036257215.1 Myxococcota bacterium | reverse complement strand
GAGGTTGTGGCTCCAGATCGAGAGGAACTTGAGCCGCTCGAGCAGCGGGACCGGGTGCTCCTCGGCGAGCTCGAGCACGCGCTGGTCGAAGTCGAGCCAGGAGAGCTCGCGGTTCAGGTAGCGCTCCTCGCTGCGCTCGGGGCGGGGGCGGGGCGCGACGTCTCTCACGGCGGTGCTCATGGCGACCCTCGAGGATACGGCGTTTGGCTCCGCGCTCCCGCGGGGCCCCGTGAAGTCTCCGCGACGCTCCGGTTTCGAACGGCCGCACCCCGCGGGCGCGCGGGGTCGCCGCGGCTCATGTCACCCAGAACGGCGCGGAGCGGCGGAAGTCCTTCCACTGCTTGTCGAGTTCGGCCAGCCGGTGCTCCGCCAGGAGGGCCGTCCAGCCGGCGACGAAGCCCGCGGCGCGCTGCTGCTTCGGGCCCCATTCGGCGCCGAGGACGTCGGCGATGCCGTCGAGCTGGCGCTCCATCGTCGCGACGTCGTTCAGGTGCCCGAGCGTGTCCTGGAGCCGGGAGAGCTGCTTCAGCGTGCGCTCGACCCGCGCCTCGGGGAAGAGCGCCCGCAGGAACTCGCCCGCATAGCGCAGCTTCTTGAGCTCGATGCGGAGCTGGTGTCGCTCCTCGACGCTCCGCTCCGGGAGGTCGCGGCCGAGCCTGCGGGCCTTGCGGTGACGCCGCTCGAGCAGCTCGGTCGCGGCGCCGCGCGCGGGCGCGGCGAGCGCCGCGAGGGCCTCGGCCGACGCGCCTTCGCGCCAGCCGCGGGCCGCCATCCAGCCCCCGAGCGCGAGCGCGAGCGCCGACGCGCGCGGAGCGTCGACCGCCTCGCGGACGGCGGCGTAGGCCTCGTCGCGCAGCTCGCGCGCGGCGTCGCGCAGGCGCTTCAGACCGGGGTCGCCGGGCGCACGCGCGGCGAGGGGCTCGAGCGTCTCGGACAGGAAGACGTCGAGGTCGCGCGCCGGACCGAGGCGGTCCGCGAGCCAGCCGAGCTCCGCCTTGAAGGGGCGCACCTGGTCGGCCGGCAGCACGTCGCGGAAGAGCGCGAGCGCGGCGCGCGTCCGGCGCAGCGCGACGCGCAGCTGGTGCACGCCCTCGGGATCCCCGCCGTCGCGCGCGGGCTCGTGGTTCGCGAGCACGTGCTCGAGACAGGCTCCGAGCACCGCGGCGAGCGCCTGCTCGAGCGTCGCGTCGGACGCGAGCTCGACGCGGCGCGCGCGCCGCGGACCCGGACGCTGCCCGGTCGCGAGCGCGTAGCCGCGCTCGGCCTTGCTCTGCACGGCCGGGCGCAGCGGCAGCGCCTCGTGCAGCTCGAGCGCGATCCCGTACAGGACGCCCGGGTCGCCTCGCACTAGCTCGAGCTCGAGCTCGCGGATCGGGAGCGTCGCGCCGCGCGCGCGGATCTCGCCCTCGTCGAAGGCCAGCTCGACCTCGTCGTCGCCCTTCGCGAGGAGCACCGCGCTGCGCCGGAAGTCGGTCTCGAACACGGGCAGGAGCGGCTTCTCGCCCACCGCCGCGCGCGCACGCGCGCGCGACGCGAAGTCGGGGATGCGCTCGAGGTCGGGCTCGGGGCCCGGGAGGCGCGCCTCCCACTCGCCCCGCACGAACAGACCGCCGGTCGACGCCGAGTCGGACTTGAGCGCCTGCACGTGCGCGCGCCCGATGCTGCGCACGCGCAGCGCGAGTCGCTCGCGCTCGAGGTCGTGGTCGGCCGTGTCGTAGTAGACGGTGTGGAGACGGCGCGCGGGCGAGCGCTTCGTCGCCAGCTCGCGCACGAGCGGGTGACGCCGCAGCGCCGCGAGATCGCCCGTCGGCACCTCGAGCTTGAGCTCGACCTCGCGGCCGCTGCCCGGACGCGCGGCGCTGCGCGCGTCCTCGCTCTTGGGTGCGTCGCTCATCGGGGGGAAGACGCTCCTCCGGGGCCAAGCACCGTCGGACCGAACTCAACTTAGCAAGACGCGCGATCGTCGGGCCCCCTGGGGATTCACCTCGGTGGTCAGACGAGGTCCGACGGACGCACGAAGCGGGTGAGCGAGACGTCGCAGCGTCCGAGGTCGCTCCACGCACCCGCCACGGCGAACGTCGCAAGCGCTGTTGTCGGAAACCTGGCGAGGCGGCGCGCCGCGTCGGCGTCTGCCGCCGCGAGGCGGCGCCCGAGCTCGCCGAGCCCCGGCTCGTGCCCGACCAGGACGAGGTTCGACACCGAGTCGTCGTCCACGCGGCGCAGGCGCTCGAGCAGCGCTTGCGCCGACGCCGCGTAGAGCGAGTCCTCGCGGCGGACGCGGGGCGCGCGCGGCAGCTGCGCAGCCACGCGCTGCCAGGTGTCGACCGCGCGCCGAGCGCTGGAGCACAGGACGAGGTCGGGCACGACGCGCTCCTGCGCGAGGTAGACGCCGACGAGCGTGGCGGCGCGCTCGCCGCGGGGAGCGAGCGGGCGGTCCTGGTCCTCGAGACCCGCGTCGTCCCAGCTCGACTTCGCGTGGCGGAGGAGGTGGAGCGTGCGCATGG
>DATAGA010000426.1:0-3953 GCA_036257215.1 Myxococcota bacterium | reverse complement strand
GTCCCGGACGGCGAGTTCACCGAGGCGCATCCGCTCGGCGGGGTCGCGCTCGAGCCGGGCACTTGGCACGAGCTCGAGCTCGCGTTCGCCGACGGCGCCGTCGCCGCGGCGCTCGACGGGACGGCGCTCGGCAGCTTTTCGCGCGCCCCCGGCCCGCAGCGCGTCGGCTTCCGAGGCGGCCAGCGCCGCGCGGAGGTCGACGACGTCGTGCTCGAGGAGCGCGGCGGCCGCGTGCGCGCGGAGACCTTCGCGAACCGGGCGCGCTTCGCGCCGCGGCTCGCCCTGGTCGCAGCGGGGCTGGCAGCGCTCGCGCTCGCGGGCGCCGCGCTCCTGCGCCGCCGCGCGCTCCCGCCGCGCGAGATCGGGCTCGCTCTCACGAGCGCGTCCCTCGTACTCGCGTGCGCGGCCGCCGCGACCTGGGCGTTCGCCTACGTGCGCGGGCCCGAGTACCGCCTCTCGGCCGACGACGCGCGCGCGGGCGAGGCCTACTGGATCGACGCGTCGCGCCGCGCCGTCGTCGAACGGATTCGCGCGAGCTACCCGCCGAAGGTGCCCCCGGGCACGTGGCGCCTGCTGGTCCTCGGCACCTCGCAGACCTGGGGCGCAGGCGCGCGCACGGAAGCGGAGACCTGGGTGCGCCAGCTCGAAGCGCTGCTGGCCCGGCGCCTCGACGGCGTGCGCGTCGAGGTGGTGAACGCGGGCGTGTCGGGTCTGCGGACGGGCCAGGTGCTGCAGCTCCTGCGCCGCGACCTCGCGGGATTCGAGGCGTCGGCCGCCCTCGTGAACCTCTCGAACAACGACCGCGACCCCGTGCGCTTCCGCGCGATGCTCGAGAGTCTCGCCGCCGAGCTCGAGCGGCGCGGCATCCCGGCGGTGCTCGCGCTCGAGGCGAACTCGCCGGAGCGCCGCACGACGGACAGCCCACACGGAGACCTGGCCGTGAAGCACCAAGCGGTGCGCGAGGTCGCGGCGCAGCGGGGCCTGCCCGTCGTCGACCTCCACGCCTTGCTGCTCGAGCGACGCGACGCGGGCCTGCTCTGGTGGGACTTCGTGCACCTCACCTCGTTCGGCCAGCGACTCGTGGCGCGCGCGCTCGCCGACGCTCTGCCACCGCTCGTCGGCCCCGCGGCCCCCCGCGGCGCGGCGCGCAGCGCCTCCGCGAGCCACTAGGAGCGCGACCCGAGGGTCGCCGCAGCCGTTTCGGTGCCGGATCCGCTGCGCGGCCGCGTCACGCGTCCGGCGGACCCTGCTCGCGCGCCCCGCGCAGCCCGAGCCCGCTGCGCGCCGCCGACGCGATGCCGAGCAGCGTGATCGGGAAGAACGTCGTCAGGTGGTAGGCGACGGCGCAGGCGATCGCCTGGCTCGCGCTCACGCCGTACACGGCGAGCACGGCGGTGATCACGGCCTCGAACGGCCCGACGTAACCCGGCGCCGAGGGCACGGCGATCCCGAACGCGAGCACGCCCTGGAGGAGAAGCGCTCCCGCGAATCCGACGGGCAGATCGAACGCGACGAACGCCAGGTAGAACGAGAGCGCGTTCACGAGCCAGAGCACGAGGGACCACACGCACACGGCGACGAGCCGAAGCGGCGAGCGCAGGACCGCGAGGCCCTGGCGAACGCCCTCGATCGTCCCGATCAGCCGGTGGGCGAGCTTGTCCGAGGGCACGGTCCGGCGCACGAGCTCCTCGGCCGCGCGCGGGAAGGCGACGACGGCCGCCGCGGCGAAGAGCGCGGCGAGCGCGAGCGCGCCGCCGGACGTCGCGACCTGCTCCACGGGGACCCCGGCGAACTCGACGCCGCTCGGCATCCCCGGCAGCAGCAGCGCCACCGCGAGGAGGCCCACGACCGTGAGCGAGTCGAACACGCGCTCGACCGCGACCGACGCGAGCGCGGAGCTGAAGCGCGCGCCCGTGAGGCGGCTCGCGGCGACGGTGCGCACCACCTCGCCGGCCCGGAAGGGCAGCAGGTTGTTGGCGGCGAACCCCATCGCCACGGCGTGCCACAGCGGAAGCCACGGATACGGTCGGTCGTCCTCCGCGCGCAGCAGGAGACGCCAGCGCGCGAGGCGAAGCGGGAAGGCGGCCGTCGCGGCCACGACCGCCGCGAGCAGCCAGCCGGCGTGGACCGCGCGCAGGTACCCGACGGCCTCGCGGAAGTCGACGTCGCGGAAGGCGAACCACAAGAGGGCGGCCGAGACGGCGAGCGCGAGCAGGCCCTGCCAGAGGCGGCTCGAGCGTCCCGCCGCGGCCTGCGCGCCCACTGCGCCCGACGGCTCCGACGGCGCCGTGGTCACCGCTCGGCTCGCGTCAGGGCCAGGGCGTCGGCCATGTCTCGCGCCGCGAGGTCCCAGTCGAACGTGCGGGCCCACTCGAGCGCGCGCTCGGACAGCCGCGCGGCGCGCGCGCCGTCGGTGAGCAGCTCGGTGATGCGGTCCGCGAAGCCGCGGACGTCGCCCGGCGCGACGAGGAAGCCGGTCTCGCCGTGGCGGACGGAATCGCGCAGGCCCGGCGCGTCGGTCGCGACGACCGGCGTGCCGACCGCGTTGGCCTCGATCACCGTGAGCCCCCACCCCTCCTTGTCGGACGCGCACGCGGAGGCGCGGGCGCGCGCCAGCCAGGCGTCGCGCTCGTCGTCGGTCACGAAGCCCGGGAAGCGCACGGCAGCGCCGAGGCCGAGCTCGCGCGCGAGCGCCTCCAGGCGGGACCGCTCGCTGCCGCGGCCCACGACGACGAGCTCGGCGGCCGGCACCCGCTCGCGCACGCGCGCCATCGCGCGCACGAGGAGGTCGATGCGCTTGTACGCCTCGAGCCGCCCGACGTAGACCACGAGCGGCTCCCGCTGGGACATCGGGGGGGCCTCCACTTTGGGCCGGCGGATGCCGCAGTGGCTCACGCGGATCCGGTCCGCCGGAATGCCGCGCCGCACGAGGTCGTCGCGCGAGCTCTCCGAGATCGCGACGAACGGCCGGCGCCGGTACGCGAGCGGGAGCGGCCGTTCGGCCAGCCAGACGCCGGCCGCGATGGGCCAGGCGACCTGCTGGAAGGCCGTCTCGCCGAAGAGGTGGTGACACAGCGCCAGGACGGGCGCAGCGGAGTAGAGCGGAGAGAAGAACGGCACCTTGTTCAGGCACTCGACGACCGCGTCGAAGCGCCCGCGCCGCGTCTCGCGGGCACACGCCCAGGCGACCCGCGGGTAGTAGCGCGCGAGGCCGCCGAGGCGCAGGATCTCGACGCCGCCCTCGCGTGCGCTCGCGGGCGCGCCCGGAAAGCTCGACGCGGCCCAGACGACGCCGAAGCCGCGCGCGGCGAGGCGCGTGAAGATCTCGGCGACGTGCGTCTCCGCGCCCCCGGCTCTCGGGTGGCGCGGGTCCCGCTCGTTCAGGACGAGCACGCGGCACGGGCGCTCCATGGGAGCCCGGACCCTACCGCAGCGCCCGGCGCCGGCCGAGCGCCGTTTCGTCCGCGGCGGACGCGGGTGCCATACTGGCCGGTCGCGCCGTCTCGGAGCGGACCCGCGCGGTGGGCGATCCGCGGCGGCGCGACCGCGGAGGAAGGAGCAGCGCGCTTGCACGCAAGGTCGCCCACGCCCGCCCCGCCCGGTCCGGACGTCGCTCCGGCGCGACCGCCGATCGCGCTGGTCGAGACGTGCTGCGTCGTGTGCGGATCCCGCGACGGGGAACGCGAGGCCGAGGGGCCGGACTTCGAGCACCACACCGTGCCCGGCGAGTTCCGCTTCGTGCGCTGCCGCGGCTGCGGGCACCGCTACCTGAACCCCAGGCCCGCCCCCTCCGAGCTCGCCGCGATCTACCCGAGCGACTACTACGCGTACTCCGACACGGGCTCGGGTCTCGCGCGGCGGCTGCGGCGCCTGCGCGAGGGGCGCAAGGTCCGCGGCTTTCGGGCGGCGATCGGCGACGGGCCGCGGCGGATCCTCGACCTCGGCTGCGGCGA
>DATAGA010000396.1:0-4846 GCA_036257215.1 Myxococcota bacterium | reverse complement strand
CGGCTTCTTCCCGGGCGCGGTGTGCGGCGACGACGCGGCGGCCATCGCGCGCGCCTTCGCGTACGCGCGCGGCGTCGTCGGCGCCTCGGCGCTCGCGTTCGGCTCCGACTGGGACGGCGCCACGACGACGCCGTTCGACGCCGCCGGCCTCCCGCGGCTCACGGCGGCGCTGCTCGACGCCGGCTTCACGGCCGACGATCTGCGCGCGGTCGCCGGCGGGAACGCGCTGCGCGTCCTGCGGCAGACGCTCCCCGACTGACGCCGTGGCCGCGGCGTCCCCGCAGCTGGAGCGAGTCCGCCTCGTTCGGAGCGCGATCCCTCCCGACCCGCTGCGCGGGCCGCGCCTCGAGAGTCGCGTGCGCGCCTGCATCCTGGTCGGGGCGGCGGCGCTCATGCTGGTCGGGATCCAGTGGGGACTTCCGAACGTCGAGTCCTGGAACGGGGACGACATCTCGCCCGACAAGCCGCTGCGCGTCGCGTACGACTGGGTCGAGGGCGCGCACAAGTACCCCTATCTCCATTGGTGGCTCAACGCGGCCCTGTACGCCCCGTACGTCGCCGCGCGGGCGCTGCTCGGGCAGGTGGACCTCGGCTGCCTGCCGCGGCTCGTGCCCTCCTGCTTCGCGGAGCCGGTGCGAGACATGACGGTGCTCATGGTCCTCTCGCGCCTGCTCTCGGTGGCGATGGGGCTCGGCATCGTGCTCGGGGCCGAGCGGCTGGCCCGCGCGCTGCACCGCGACGGCGCCGCGGCGCTCTCCGCCGGCGCGATCTGCGCCGCGTCGGCCACGCTCGTCGCGTTCGCCCACACCGCGAACCTCGACGTGCCGCACGCATTCTGGTTCACCTGGTCGCTCGTCGCGGCCGTGCGCGTGTGGCAACGCGGGACGGACCTCGACTATCTCGTGTTCGGCACGCTCGCAGGCTTCGCGCTCTCGACGAAGGACACGATCGTCGGCGCCTACGTCCTGCCCGGCCTCGCGCTCGCCGGGCTCCACGTCGCGCGGGTGGCGCGCGAGCAGGGCGGGCGCGGCGTCTCGGTGCTGCGAGCCGCCCTCCTGGACCGGCGCTTCGCCGCGCTGGCCCTGCTCCCGCTCGCCATCTTCGCGCTCGTGCAGAACGCGATCGGGAACCCGGCCGGGGTGACCGAGCACGTCCGCATCTGGGTCGAGGGCGGGCCGGTGCTGCGCGAGTACCGCGCGCACTTCCACGGGCTCGCGCACCAGGCGTGGCGGCTCGGCAACAGCCTCGAGGCCGCGCTCGGAGCGCCGATGGCGCTCCTCGGCGTCGTCGGGGTCGTGGTCGCGCCGCTGCGCCATCGCGCTCTCGCGGCCTTCTGGGTGGTGCTCGCGTCCTACGCGCTGTTCTCGATCGTGCCCGGCTTCGTGGAGCCCCGCGTCGTGCTCCCGCTCGTGCCGATCCTCGCCGTGGGCGCGGGCGTCCTCGCCGCCGCCGCACTGCGCGCGCGCCCGCCGCTGCGCTGGCTGGCGCTCGCCGCCGTGGGCGCCGCGTTCCTGCACGAGGTCGGCGTCGCGGTGAACGCGGACGCGCACCTGCTGCGCGATCCGCGCTACGAGGCAGAAAGATGGATCGCGCGGAACGTCGACCGGAGCGCGCGCATCGCGGCGCTCGGGGGCTCCGACTTCATGCCGCGGCTCGAGCAGCTCGGCTTCGCGCCGATCTGGTTCAAACCGTCGGCGATCCAGCCGCGGGGCTTCGAGGTGCGCAGCTTCGAGTACGCGATCCTCACCTGGCCCTACCACCCGGACTCCGACGAGGCGTGGCAGAACGCCCTTCGAAGCGGTGAGACGGGCGCGCCGGTCCTGTTCGACGTGCGACCCGGCACGCCGCTGGACCGCTGGTTCGGCACGCGCTGGCACCCCGGCCTCACGCGGCCCCGCATCACCGTGGTCCGGCTCGAATGAGCCCGGCCGCCGCCGACGCGCTCGACGTCGAGCGAGGCGCGCCGCGAACTCCTCTGCGCGCCTCCCGCGCGGAGCGGCGCACGCGCGTCGCGATTCTCGCGGGGGCGGCGATGCTCATGCTGCTCGGCATCGAGTGGGGGCTGCCGAACGTCGAGTCGTGGAACGGCGACGACCTCTCGCCGACCAAGCCCCTGCGCGTCGTGCACGACTGGTGGCGGGGCTGGCACAAGTACCCGTACCTCCACTGGTGGCTGAACGCGCTGCTCTACGCGCCGTACGTGGTGGTCCTCGGGGTCACGGGGCAGGTGGACCTCGGCTGCTTCCCGCGCATCGTCCCGGGCTGCTTCCGCGCGCCGTACCGCGACCTCAGCGTCTTCATGGTGCTCTCGCGGCTGCTCTCGGTCGCGATGGCGCTCGGCGTCGTGCTCGCGACGGAGCGCCTCGCCCGCGCGCTCCACGGCGACCGCGCCGCGGCGCTCGCCGCGGCCGCCGTGTGCGCGGCGTGCGCCACGCTGGTCGCGTTCTCGCACACGGCGAACCTCGACGTGCCGGTCGCGTTCTGGTTCACGGCGTCCGCGGTCGCGGGCGTGCATGTCTGGCGGCGCGGCACGCTCGCGGACCACGTGGCGTTCGGGGCGCTCGCGGGCTGCGCGCTCGCGACGAAGGACGCGATCGGCGGCGCTTACGTCCTCCCGGGGCTCGCCCTCGCCGCGCTGCGCCTGCGGCGCCTCGCGAGCGAGCGCGACCTGCGCGGGGTCGCCCTCGCGGGAGCGGCGCTGCGCGACGGCCGCCTCCTCGCGCTCGCAGCGCTCCCGGTGGGCATCTTCCTCGTGGTGCAGAACGCGCTCCTCAACCCGGGAGGCCTGGTCGAGCACGTGCGCTTCTGGGTCGAGGGCAGCCCCGTGCTGGACCGCTACCGCGCGAGCGCGCGGGGACCGCTCCACTTCGCGTGGCGCAGCTGGCTCGGCGTCGAGGCGGGGCTCGGCGCGCCCATGGCGGCGCTCGCGCTCGCAGCGCTCGTCCTTGCGCCGCTGCGCCACCGGGCGCTCGCGGTCCTGTGGCTGCCGGTCGCGTCGTACGGGGCCGTGTCGATGGCGCCGAACTTCGTCGAGCCGCGGATCCTGCTCCCGCTGGTGCCGCTCCTCGCCGTCGCGGTGGGCGCGCTCGCCGTCGACGTCGTGCGGCGCGTCGGGCGGCTGCGGCCGCTCGCCGCGGCCGCGTTCGCGGCCGTGTTCGCGTTCGAGCTCGGCGTCGGGCTGAACGCCGATCTCCACCTGCTGCGCGACCCGCGCTACGAGGCGGAGCGCTGGATCGCGGGGCACGTCCCCCGCGACGCCCGCATCGCCGGGCTCGGGCCGCCCGCCTTCCTCCCGCGGCTCGAGCGTCTCGGCTACGCGCCGACCTGGTTCGAGCCCGACGAGATCCGGCCCGAGGCGATCGAGGGCCGCGGCTTCGAGTACGCCGTCCTCACCCGGCCGTACCATCCCTCGTCGGACAAGGCCTGGCAGGAGGCGCTGCGCAGCGGCGCGACCGGGGCGACAGTCGTCTTCGACGCCCACCCGGTGACGGCCCTCGACCGCTGGTTCCCGACGCGCCTGCACCCGGGCCTCGTGCGTCCGCGCATCACGATCGTGCGTCTGCGCTGACGCGCCCGGCGCCCGGCCTCAACGCCCGGGCACGGCGAAGCGGTAGCCGACGCCTCGCACGCTCTGGACGTACGCGCGCGCCTCGCCGAGCTTGCGCCGCAGCGACTTGACGTGCGCGTCGACGACCCGGGCGCTGCGCGTGGCGGCGTCGCCGGCGATGCCCTCGACGATCGTCCGGCGCGACAGGACCTTGCCCTGGCCGACGATGAGGAGCGCGAGCACGCGGAACTCCGTGGGCGTGAGCCGCACGGGTCGCCCGGCGACCTCGACGCGGCCGATGTCGCCCTCGATGACCAGCACGCCGTGCTGCTCGGCGACCGACGTGCCCGGCGCGGCGCGGGAGCCGGGCTCGCGCCGCAGGAGCGCGTTCACGCGCGCGGCCAGCTCGCGCGGGGAGAACGGCTCGGGCAGGAAGTCGTCGGCACCGCACTCGAAGGCGAGCACGCGATCGAGCTCCGATTGCTGCGCCGACACGACGAGCGCCCGCAGGTGGCGCAGCTCCGGGTCCTCCCGCAGGGAGCGCACGAACGCCATCCCCGTCATGTCGTCGAGCAGGATCTCGGACACGACGACGTCGGGCCTCCAGTCGCGGGCGAGCGCACGGGCCTCGTCCCCCGACGAAGCGACCTCGAGCTCGGCGGTCCGGAGCTGCTCGCGGATCTTGTCGTGCCAGGGCCGCGTCGGGCCCACCAGGAGGATTCGCGGCGCCTCGCGCACGGGTGCGCAGCATCACGGCGTTCGGTTGCAATTCGGTGATGAGGCCGTGGAGAACTCGCGCAGTCCCGGAGAATCGTGACGACTTTCCGGGCGCGTTCGTCGCCGGTTCTTCGTGGCAGACGGGGTGTGCGGCGGCGATCCTCGCGCCGGCGTCCTGGGAAGGTGTACGGCCGCCCCTCGCGCCCCCCTCCGAGGCGAGCCATGGCGGAAACCGAGCGCAAACTGGCCTGCGGTGCCCTGGCGGGGGACCCGCGGGCGTTTCGCGAGCTCTACGAGCTGGCATTCCGGATCGCCTGGGCGTTCGCCCTGCGCTCGTGCCGCGACGCGTCGACGGCCGAAGCCCTGACCGCGGGCACGCTGCGGCGGGCGTGCGCGGACCTCGCGCCGCTCGCCGACGGCCGCCAGGGCCTCGGCGCGCTCGTCCTGCGCTGCGCCACGGCGGCTCTGCGCGAGCTGCCGCCCGAGCGAGCCGCCGACCCCGTAGCCGGCGCGATCGAGGCCGAGTGACGCTCTTCGGCGTGCGCCCGGCGGTCTGGCTCGCCGTGGCCGCGTCCGTCGTCG
>DATAGA010000345.1:0-4010 GCA_036257215.1 Myxococcota bacterium | reverse complement strand
ACGGCGCGGCCGTTCAGGACGGGCAGCGCGCCCGGCAGCGCGAGGCACACGGGACAGGTGTTCGTGTTGGGCGCGTCGCCGTAGCCCACGGGACACGGACAGAAGAGCTTGCTGCGGGTGGCGAGGTGGACGTGCACCTCGAGCCCGATCACGGCCTCGAGCGCGCTCACCCGACGAGCTCCGGGCGGGCCTCGTGGAACCGCGTGCGGCGCTGGTAGGCGTCGGCGAGCCGCAGCGGCGCCGCGTCGTCGCCGGCGCGCCCGAGCAGCTGCAGCCCGACCGGGAGCCCGCCGGCGAAGCCGCACGGCAGCGAGACCGCGGGCAGGCCCGCCAGGTTCGCCGAGACCGTGTAGACGTCGGAGAGGTACATGCGCACCGGGTCCGCCGTGCGCTCGCCGAGGCGGAACGCGACCTCCGGCGCCGTGGGGGTGAGCAGCGCGTCGCAGCCCTCGAACGCCGCGGCGAAGTCGCGCCGCAGCAGCGTGCGGACCTGCTGCGCCTTGCGGTAGTAGGCGTCGTAGTAGCCGGCCGAGAGCACGTACGTCCCGAGCAGGATGCGCCGCTTCACCTCGGCGCCGAAGCCCTCGGAGCGCGAGCGCTCGTAGAGCTCGGTCAGGCTGCGCGCGCCGGAGGCGCGCCGGCCGTAGCGGACCCCGTCGAAGCGGGCGAGATTGCTCGACGCCTCGGCCGTGGCGACGAGGTAGTACGTCGCGACCGCATAGCGCGTATGGGGCAGCGACACCTCGCGCAGCGTCGCGCCCGCCTTCTCCAGCTCGCGCGCGGCGTCGAGCACCGCACGCAGCACGTCGGCGTCCGCGCCGTCCGCCGCGAGGTACTCGCGCGGGAGCCCGATCACGAGCCCGGCCACCCGGCCGTCGAGCGCCTCGCGGCAGCGCGTCGGCGACTCCGGCAGCGAGGTCGAGTCGCGCGGGTCGTGGCCCGAGACCACGTCGAGCGCGAGGGCGCACTCGTCGGCCGTGCGGGCGAACGGCCCGATCTGGTCGAGCGACGACGCGAACGCGACGAGCCCGAAGCGCGACACGCGCCCGTAGGTCGGCTTCAGGCCCACGACCCCCGTGAACGCGGCCGGCTGGCGGATCGAGCCGCCGGTATCGCTGCCGAAGGCGAGCGGCACGACGCCCGCCGCGACGGCGGCCGCGGAGCCGCCCGACGAGCCGCCGGGCGAGCGCGACGGGTCCCACGGATTGCGCGTGGCCCCGTAGGCCGAGTGCTCGGTCGAAGAGCCCATCGCGAACTCGTCCATGTTCGTGCGGCCGACGACGACCGCCCCCGCCGCGCGCAGGCGCGCGACCGCCGTCGCGTCGAACGGCGAGACGTAGCCCTCGAGGATGCGCGACGCGCAGCCGCACGGCTCGCCGGCCATGGCGAGGTTGTCCTTCAGCCCGATCGGGACGCCGTCGAGGGGCGAGCTCGGCGCGCCGGCGCGGATGCGCGCATCCGCCTCCGCGGCGTCGGCGAGGGCGGCGTCGCGGCGCAGCGACACGAAGGCGTGGAGCGCGGGTTCGAGCGCCTCGGCCCGCGCAAGCGCGCGCTCCACGAGCTCGCGCGAGCGCGTCGCGCCGGAGTCGAGCGCGCGGCGGAGCTCGGCCACGGTGCCGAGCGGCACGGGCGCGGGCACGGTCCTACCCCTCGTCCTCGCCCTCGAGCACCGGCGGCACGAGGAAGGCGTCGCCCTCGCGCTCCGGGGCGGCGGCGAGCACGAGCTGCGACACGTCGGAGCGAACCGCGACGTCGTTGCGCAGCGGCGTCGCGAGGGCGCGCACGTGCGCGGTAGGCGCGACGCCGTCGGTGTCTACCGTCGCGAGCTCGGCGACGTGGCGCAGGATCGCGTCGAGGTCGCGTGCGAGCGCTTCCGCCTCGGCGGGCTCGAGGCGGAGCCGCGCCAGGTGGCCGATGCGCTCCACCTCCGCGCGGCCGATGCGGGACATCGCCGGAGAGTAGCCCTCCGTTGCGGCGCCGTCCGCCGGGCCGATCCAGGACCGCGGGCAAGCCCGCGGTCCCGGATGTCCGATCCGGAACGAAGACACTCGCGAGCAAGTCTCCGGTCGCGCTGCTAGCTTCCGCGGCTCTGTGTCGGATCCTCACGAGCTGAAGAGCTTCGACGACCTCCCGGAGGACGTGCGCGCCGGCATCCGCGATCTCGGCTGGAGCGATCCGATGCCGGTGCAGGCTCGCGTGATTCCGGCGATGCGCACGGGCGGCGACCTGATCGTGCAGGCGCGCACGGGCAGCGGGAAGACGGGCGCGTTCGGCGTCCCGATCGCGCTCGCGGTGGACGCCGCGCGCCCCGAACCGCAGGCGCTCGTCATGGCGCCGACGCGCGAGCTCGCGCAGCAGGTGGCGATCGAGGTCGCGGCGATGGGCCGTCACCGCGGGATCCGCACGCTCGCCGTGTACGGCGGCGTGGCGTACGGCCCGCAGCTCGAGGCCCTGCGCGAGGGCGTGCACGTCATCGTCGGAACTCCCGGCCGCATCCTCGACCACTTGAACGCGGGGCGGCTCTCGTTCGCGGCCGTACGCGTCGTCGTGTTCGACGAGGCCGACGAGCTGCTCTCGCTCGGCTTCTGGCCCGACATGAAGGAGATCCGCTCCTTCCTGCCGCGCCAACGTCAGGCCTGCCTCTTCTCGGCGACGATCCCCGAGAAGGTGCTCGCGCTCTCGCGCGCGTTCCTCACCGACCCCGAGTTCATCTCGCTCGTCGAGGGCCACAGCTCGCCCTCCGAGATCGAGCACTTCTACTACGTCACCACCGCGCAGGAGAAGGAGAAGAACCTCGCGCGCATCCTCGAGTACGAGGAGCCCGAGAGCGCGATCGTCTTCTGCAACACGAAGGACGACGTCCGCTACGTCACCTCCTTCCTCCAGCGCCGCGGCTTCGACGCGGACCAGATCTCGGGCGACCTCACGCAGGCGGCGCGCGAGCGCGCCATGGGCCGGATCAAGGCCGCCGAGCTGCGTTTCCTGGTCGCAACGGACGTCGCGGCGCGCGGCATCGACATCAGCGATCTCTCCCATGTGATCGGCTACTCGTCGCCCGACTCGCCCGAGGTCTACCTGCACCGCACCGGGCGCACCGGTCGCGCGGGAAAGGCCGGGGTGGCGCTCTCGCTCGTGTCGGGGCTCGACATCGGCAACTTCCGGCATCTGATGATGGTGAACAAGCTCACCATCAAGGAGCGTCCCCTCCCGACGGACGCCGAGCTCGTCGCGCGGCTGCGCGAGCGGCTGCAGGTCAAGGTCGAGCAGGACATCCGCCATCTCTCTCCGAGCGACCAGGCGCTGCGGGTGGACCGCTTCCTGCCCGCGGTCGAGGCGCTCGCCGCCACCGAGGAAGGTCGGCGCGACCTCGCGGCGATCTGCGGCAGCTACCTGCGCGAGCACCGTCCCGAGACCGCCGTCCCCGAAGGCGACGCGGAGCCCGCGGCCGCGGCGCACGCGGCGGCGGCCGGCGCCGCCGCGCCGCCGCCCGGCGGCCGGCGGCGTCGGCGCGGCGGGCGTCGCGGCGGCGGACGTCGCTAGGCGCGCGACCCGAGAGTCGTCGCAGCAGCTTCCTCGCCGGACTCGGATAGCCGACCGAGCCGGCTTCCGGCTCCCGTCGGCTAGCGGCGAAGCCGGCCGTCCGGCCCGGACGAAGCGCTCCCGCGCGGCGGGTCGGTCGCCTCCCTATCTAGAGGGAGGCGTGGACCCAGCGGCCGCCGTCACTCCGCAGCGACAGGCGGCGCGCCACCGGATCGAGGACGAGAGCCGCACGCGCCGGCGCGCCGGGGGCTCGCGGGGCAGCCAGCGCGCCGGCGAGCGCCTCGGCGCTTCCTCCCCGGAGCGACGCGCACGCCTTCGCGAGCTCGACGGCGCGCTCGCCCTCGGCGGCGACGAGCAGGCCGTCGCGAGGGCGCAGCACGCGCCGCTCTGCGCCGGCGAGCTCGACGAGCGCCGCGTCGCCCGCGGCATCGGCGAGGAGCAGCGCCGCGGCGCCGCCGCTCGGCCGCCGC
>DATAGA010000343.1:0-4590 GCA_036257215.1 Myxococcota bacterium | reverse complement strand
AGGTGCCGTTCGTGCTGCCGAGGTCTTGCACGAAGAAGCCGCCGCCGTCGTGGCCGAACGCCGCGTGGGCGCGCGAGATGGTGGGCTCGGCGAGGACCACGTCCGCGCCGCGGCCGCGGCCGATCACGACCCAGCTCCGGTCGATCGCGACCTCGAGGCCCTCGTAGAAGCCCTCGAGCACGACGAAGCTCGCGCCGCCGGGGACGGGTCCGACCTCCGCCTCACGCCGCTCCACGCCCCCTCCCCGCGGGCGCACGAACCCGCCTCTCCCCCATCGGCGCCCGCGCGGCGGCGCTTGAAGCCAGGCCGGCCGGCGGCCGCCCGGATCCGACGCCTAGGGTCGTCGGGCAGCGTCGAGCAGCGCCCGCGCGTGGCGGCGCGTCGCGTCGACCACCTTCTCGCCGCCGGCCATGCGCGCGACCTCCTCCACGCGCTCCTTGCCCGCGACCGCCGCGACCGAGACCGAGCCCCCCGCCTTGCGCACTACGAGGTGGTGGTCGCCGCGCGCGGCGATCTGCGGGAGGTGCGTGATGCAGAGGACCTGGTGGTGCTCGGCGAGCTGCGCGAGAACCGCGCCGACGCGGTCGGCGACGCCGCCGCCGATGCCCGCGTCGACCTCGTCGAAGACGAGCGCGGCGCCGGGGTCCGCGCGGCGCAGCGCGTTCTTGAGCGCGAGGAAGACCCGCGAGAGCTCGCCGCCCGACGCCACGCGCCGGAGCGGCCGCGGGTCGAGCCCGCGGTTCGCGGAGAAGAGCAGCTCCGGGCTCTCGGCGCCGGCGGCGCCGCACGGCAGCCCGTCGGGCGCCGGCGCCGGCTCGAGCGCGACGCGCAGGCGCGCGCCGGGCATCGCGAGCTGGGCCAGCTCGGGCTCGACCTCGCGCTCGAGAGCGCGCGCGGCCTTCTCGCGCGCCGCGGACAAGGCGCGCGCGTCGCGCGCGAGCCCCGCGACCTCCGCCTCGCGCTCGCCGGCGAGCTTGCCGAGCCGGGCGTCGGCGTCGCCGAGCGCGGAGAGCTCGCCCGCCGCGCGCTCGCGGAACGCGAGGATCTCGACCTCGCTCGCGCCGTACTTCTTCTGGAGCTTCTCGAGCGCGCGCAGCCGCTCCTCGAGCGCCGCAAGGCGCGCGGGGTCCCCTTCGATGCCTTCGGCGTAGCGCGCCACCTCGCGCGCCGCGTCGGCGAGCTCGACCTGGATCCCGCGCAGCCGCTCCGCGAACGCCGCCGCGTCGGGATCGAGCGAGCGGATGGCGTCGAGCCGGCGCACCGCCTCGGCGGTGCGGTCGAGCGCGCCCGCGGCGTCGGCATCCGCGTCGCCCTGGAGCAGGAGCGCCGCGGCGCCCGCGTCCTCGCGCAGCCGCTCGGCGTGGAGCAGGCGTCCGCGCTCGGCGCGCAGCCGCTCGAGCTCGCCCTCGCAGAGCGCGGCGTCGTCGATCTCGCGCACCTGGAACGCGAGGAAGTCCTCGCGCCGGGCGCGCTCCTCGGCGGCGCGCCGCAGCGCCTCGAGCTCGGCGTCGAGCGCGCGCACCGCGCGCACGCGGGACTCGACGCGCTCGCGCAGGGCCTCGTGCCCGCCCCACGCGTCGAGCAGGCGGCCGTGGCTCTCCGGGCGCAGCAGCGCCT
Organism: Myxococcota bacterium; assembly: GCA_036257215.1. Classification (GTDB taxonomy): domain Bacteria; phylum Myxococcota_A; class UBA9160; order UBA9160; family UBA6930; genus DATAGA01. Next base: position 2,973 of record DATAGA010000343.1, on the reverse strand, counting down.
GCGAGTCGTGCTGGCTCGAGATCTCGAGCCACGGCCCGAAGAGCTCCGCGAGCGCGGCAACCGGGACGAGTGCGCCGCCGACGCGCGCGCGGCTGCGGCCGGTGGCCGACACCGCGCGCTCGACGACGACCGCGCCGTCCTCGACGACGAGCCCGCGCTCGGCGAGCGCGGCCGCCAGCGCCGGCGCGCGCTCCACCCGCAGCACCGCCTCGACGCGCGCCTCGGCCGCGCCCGGCCGCACGACCTCCGCCGACGCGCGCCCTCCGGCGAGGAGCGCGACCGCGCCGAGGACGAGCGACTTCCCCGCGCCGGTCTCGCCGGTGAGGACGTTGAGGCCCGGCGAGAGCTCGAGCGCGACCGACTCCACGACGGCGAGGGACTCGATCCGCAGGCTCTCGATCACGCGGCGCCCCAGTGGAGCTTCGCGCGCAGCACGTCGAAGCGGGAGCGCAGCGGCGAGATCACGAAGCGCGCCGGGTGCTCGGAGCACGCGACGTGCACGCGGTCGCCGCGCTCGAGCGGGCAGCTCGCGCGCCCGTCGACGTGCAGCTCGCCGATCCCCTCGCGCGGGAGGACGCGCATCTCGACGCGGCTCGAGCGCGGCAGCACGACCGGCCGCTGCGTGAGCGTGTGCGGGCAGATCGGCGTGATCACGAACGCGTCGATCTCGGGCAGGAGGATCGGCCCGCCCGCCGAGAGCGAGTAGGCCGTCGAGCCGGTGGGCGTCGCGGCGATCAGGCCGTCGCCGCGGTAGGTCGCCATCGGGAGCCCGTCGGTGAACGTCTCGATGTCGATCATGCGCGACGTCTCGCCGCGGGTGATGACCGCGTCGTTCAGCGCGAGCGCCTCGAGCAGCGTCTCGCCGTCGCGCTCGGCGCGCACGTCGAGGCGCAGTCGCCGCACGGTGCGGAAGTCGCCGCCCACGATGCGCGCGAGCGCGTCCGAGAGCTCGTCGGGCGCGACCTCGGCCAGGAAGCCGAGCGTGCCGAGGTTCACCCCGAGGATCGGCACGCCGCGGGTCCCGGTCTCGCGCGCGACCGAGAGCAGCGTCCCGTCGCCGCCGAGGACGACGAGCAGGTCGGCGCGCGCGGCGACGAAGCTGCGCGCGAAGCCCTCGCGGTGGAGCCAGCGAGCGGCCTCGGCGTCGAGCAGCACCTCGATGCCGCGCTCCGCGAGCCACTTGTCGACGCGGCGCGCGACCTCGCCGGCGGCGGGCGCGTCCGGCTTCACGCACAGCCCGACGCAGCGGATCGAGCCCGCGCCTCCTTGCGGCTCGCCCATCGTCCGCCCCCCTCGCGCGCCCCGATTGACTATCACAGCGCGCGATCGCCCGCCCAGGCGCTGCGCGGGCGGCGGCGCGCGACGCGGCCTTCAGTCGACGGCCAGCATGACGCTCGAGGCCTTCACCACGGCGTAGACGTCGCCGCCGACCGCGAGGCCGAGCTGCTCCACCGACCTTCGCGTGACGATGCTGACGATCTGGACCCCGCCCGCGACCTCGACGACGACCTCGCAGTTCACCGCGCCCTGCGTGATGCGCTGGACCCGGCCCTTGATGACGTTGCGCGCACTCAGCTTCATGACGCCTCCAGGCCAGGGCGGCCTCGGTCGAGTGTATCCGGCCGCCTCGGGGCGCCGTACACTCGACCGCGATGGGGACCCGCGACGAGCCCGAGCTGTTCCCGGCCTCGCCGCCCGCGCGCCGCGGGAGCCGCGCAGGTCCAGCGCCGCTCGCCGAGCGGATGCGGCCGCGCAACCTCGACGAGGTGCACGGGCAGGACGCGCTCGTCGCGCCGGGCGCCCCACTGCGAGTGCTGTTCGAGTCGGGCGACCTGCCGTCCCTGATCCTCTGGGGCCCGCCGGGAAGCGGGAAGACGACGCTCGCGCGGCTGCTCGGCTCGCGCCCCGGCTGCGAGCTCGTCGCGCTCTCCGCGGTCCTCGCCGGCGTGAAGGAGGTGCGCGCCGCGATCGACGGCGCCCGCACGGCGGCGCGGGCGGGACGTCGCACGGTGCTCTTCATCGACGAGCTCCACCGCTTCAACCGCGCGCAGCAGGACGCGCTCCTGCCCCACGTCGAGGCGGGCACGGTGACGTTGATCGGCGCCACGACCGAGAACCCCTCGTTCGAAGTGGTGGCGCCGCTGCTCTCGCGCTGCCGCGTCTTCGTGCTGCGGCGGCTCGAGGCGGCCGACCTCGCTCGCGTCGTGCGCGAGGCCGCGGACGACGCCGAGCGCGGGCTCGGCGCGAGCGGCGTCGCGCTGCCGGACGCCGCGGCGAGCACGATCGCCGAGGCGGCCGACGGCGACGCGCGCCGGGCGCTCGGCATCCTGGAGACCGCCGTCGCGCTCGCGCGGCGCGCCGGGCGCGACGCGGTCGGCGACGAGGAGCTGCGCGAGGCGGCGGGCCGGCGCGCGCTGCTCTACGACCGCGACCGCGAGCAGCACTACGACGTGATCTCGGCGTTCATCAAGAGCCTGCGGGCGAGCGACCCGGACGCGGCGCTCTACTGGCTCGCGCGCATGCTGGAGGCGGGTGAAGACCCGCGCTTCCTCGCGCGCCGGCTCGTGATCTTCGCGTCGGAGGACGTCGGCAACGCCGCGCCCGAGGGCCTCTCGCTCGCGACGGCGGCCTACCTCGCGGTGGAGCGCATCGGCCTGCCCGAAGGACGCATCCCGCTGGCCCACGCGACCACCTTTCTCGCGTGCGCGCCCAAGAGCAACGCCTCCTACGCGGCGCTCGGCCGCGCGGAGGCCGCCGCGCGCGAGCTCGGCTCGCTCCCGGTCCCGCTCCACCTGCGCAACGCGCCCACCCCGCTCATGCGCGAGCTCGGCTACGGCCGCGGCTACCGCTACCCGCACGGGGAGCCCGACGCCTTCGTCGGCGGGCGCAACACGCCCGAGGCGCTCGGCGACGCGACCTTCTACGAGCCGACCGACCGCGGCGCCGAGCGCGAGATCGGCGAGCGGCTGAGCG
>DATAGA010000309.1:0-2687 GCA_036257215.1 Myxococcota bacterium | reverse complement strand
GGCCGCAGCTCAGGGTCTGGAGCCCGCCCGACTCGCTGATCGCCTGGACGGTTCGCCACCACCGGTCGCTGCGCGCGCGCTACGAGGCGTCGTTCGCGGACCCGGCGCTCGCGCACCTGCGCTGGCACCGGCTGCGCTCGCCGCGCGCGCTGACCGCGTGGTCGCACGCGCTCGCGCTGCCGTCGGGTCCGGCCCCTTGATCGACGGCGCGCCGGCGGGCGCGGCTAGCCGTGCCGGTGCAGGAAGTCGCGGATCAGCCACTGGCTGATGCTGACGTTGCCCGGGAAGAGCGGTGGCATGCGATCGGCGTTGAACCAGCCGGCGTCCTCGATCTCGCGCCCGTCGATGCGGATCTCACCCGCGCGGTAGCGCGCCTGGAAGCCGAGCATGAGCGAATTGGGAAAAGGCCACGGCTGGCTCCCGAACCAGCGCACCTCGTCGACCTCGATCCCGGTCTCCTCCCACACCTCGCGCGCGACGGTCTCTTCGACGCTCTCGCCGGGCTCGACGAAGCCCGCGAGCACGCTGTAGATCCCGCGCGGGAAGTGCGGCGCGCGCGCGAGCAGCAGCGCTTCGTCGCGCTCGACGGCGACGATCATCGACGGCGCGAGGCGCGGATAGAACGAGAGGCCGCAGCGCGGACAGGCGCGCGCGCGCTCGCCCTCCGCGGGCTCGGTCGGTCCGCCGCAGGCGCCGCAGAACTGGTGCGTGCGGTCCCACTCGACGATCTGCACCGCGCGCCCCGCGAGGTCGTGCAGCTCGGGAGGCAGCCGACCGAACAGCGCGCGCAGGTCGCGGAACACCATGCCAGGCGGCGGCTCGCGGCCGGGCGCGAGCTCGCCCGACCAGCACGGCACGCCGCCGAGGAGGCCGAGGAACTGCCGGCGCACGACGCTGGCGCCGAGCGCGGCGGGATCGGCGGCCGCGAGCACGCCGTCGGGGCCGACGAGAAGCTCGCGTCCGCGGAAGAGGAACCAGAGCGGCGCCGCGGGCCCGGCGAGCGCGCTCTCGCCCGCACCGGCGGCGGCCGGGGGCGCGAGGCGAGGCTCGAAGCGCGGTCGCGGACCGTGCACGTCCCGGAGCCTAGCCGTAGACTCGGCCCGATGACGACTCCGATCGAGGGGTTCTGCGCGCCGGGCTTCGAAGGCGTGCGGGACGCGTTCGCCGCCGCGTTCGCGTCGGGCGGCGAGGTCGGCGCCGCGGTAGCGGCCGTCGTAGGCGGCGAGCCCGTCGTCGACCTCTGGGCCGGGCACGCCGACCAGGCGCGCACCCGACCGTGGACGCGCGACACGCTCGTCAACGTCTACTCGACGACGAAGGGCATGACGGCGATCTGCGCGCACCACCTCGTCGAGCGCGGAAAGCTCGACCTCGACGCCCCGGTCGCGCGCGTCTGGCCGGAGTTCGCCGCCGCGGACAAGGGCGATGTGCCGCTGCGCTGGCTGCTCTCCCACCGCGCCGGCCTTCCGGCGGTGCGCACGCTGCTGCCGCGCGAGGCGCTCTACGACTGGGACGCGATGACGAACGCGCTCGCGGCCGAAACGCCCTGGTGGACGCCCGGCGAGCGCCACGGCTACCACGCCCTCACGTTCGGCTGGCTCGTCGGCGAGGTCGTGCGGCGCGCGAGCGGGAAGAGCGTGGGGCGCTACTTCCGCGACGAGATCGCCGGCCCGCTCGGCGCCGACTTCCACATCGGGCTCGCCGACGCCGAGCACGACCGCGTCGCCGAGATGAGCGCGATCCCGCTCCCCGAGCCGGGCGCCGAGGCGCCCGCGCTCGCGGAGGTGTTCATGCGCGACCCGATGGGCATGGCCGCCCTCGCGTTCATGAACCCCCCGAGCATGGCGGACGGCGTGAACCACGCCGCGTGGCGGCGCGCCGAGATCCCGGGTGCGAACGGGCACGCCACCGCGCGCGCGATCGCGCGCATCTACGCCGCGATCGCGAGCGGCGCAGCGGGGCGCGCGCCGCTCCTGTCCAAAGAGAGCATCGAGCGCTGCCGCGAGGAGCAGTCGCGCGGCATGGACGCGGTGCTGCAGATCTCGACGCGCTTCGGCGGCGGCTTCATGCGCTCGCAAGCCGACGTCCCGGGCGGGAGCCTCGGGCCGGGCGCCGGAGCCTTCGGCCACCCCGGCGCCGGCGGCTCGCTCGGCTTCGCCGATCCCGAGGCGGGCGTCGGCTTCGGCTACGCCATGAACCGCATGGGTCCGCACATCCTGCTGGACCCGCGCGCCACCGCGCTCGTCGACGCGCTCTACGACGCACTGGGGTGACGATGGTCGAGATCCGCGTGCTCTACGAAGGCGAGCTCCGCACCCGCTGCACCCACGGCCCGTCGGGCAGCGAGCTCGAGACCGACGCGCCGAAGGACAACGAGGGGCGCGGCGAGCGCTTCTCGCCGACGGACCTGCTCGCCACCGCGGTCGGGAGCTGCATGCTGACGACGATGGGGATCGTGGCGCGCCGGCGCGGCTGGCCGCTCGCGGGCGCGCGCGCGCGCGTCGAGAAGCACATGGTGGCGGACCCCGAGCGGCGCGTGGGGCGCGTGGTCGTCGAGCTCGAGCTGCCGGCGCTCCCCGAGGAGGCGCGGCCGATCCTCGAGCGCGCCGGGCACGCCTGCCCGGTGAAGAAGAGCCTGCACGCCGACGTCGCGGTCGACGTCTCCTTCGCCTGGGGGCGCGTCTAGC
>DATAGA010000290.1:0-4897 GCA_036257215.1 Myxococcota bacterium | reverse complement strand
GGAGAGCGCCCGCAGCGCCTCGAGCACGCGCGGCTGCTCGCGCGCCAGCGCCGGGCTCGCCAGCACGATCGCGTCGTAGGGCGGGATCACGCCGCGCTCGTCCTCGAGCAGCGTCACCTCCTCCGCCGCGAGACGGCCGTCGGTCGAGTACGCGGAAATGACGTCGACCTCGCCCGCCGCGAGCGCCTGGTACATGAGCGACGGGTCCATGGTGCGCTCGGCGCGGAAGCGCAAGCCGTACGCGCGGCGGAGCGCCGTCCACTCCGCCCGGGCGAAGAACTCGAAGTCACCCCCGATCTCGAGAGCGGGAGCGACCCGCGCGAGCTGGCCGATGCGCCGGATCCCGCGCTCGCGCGCGTCCGCGGCGCGCATGCCGAGCGCGTAGGTGTTCTCGAACCCGAGAGCTCCCGCGACGACCACGCGGTGCTCGTCGGCGAGCCAATCGGTCACCTGCTCGAGCACCTGCTCGCGCCGCGCGGGCGCGCCGGCGCGCTTCATGAGCGTGGCCCACACGGTGCCCGTGTACTCGACGTACACGTCGATCTCACCGGCGCGCAGCGCGTCGAAGGCGACGGTGGAGCCGAGGCTCTCGAGCGTCTCGGCGCGGACCCCGGCCCGCTGCTCGCACCAGAGCGCGAGCAGCTCGGCCAGGACGTACTGCTCGGTGAAGGGCTTCGCGCCGATCCGGAGCGGGCGCTCGCCGCCGCCGGCGCGCTGCCAGACCGCGGCGCCCGCAGTCCCCGCGCCGACGGCGAGAAGCGCCGCGAGCGCGGCCGCCGCGAGCCCGCGCCGCCGCTCGCGCAGCCCGCGCTCGAGCGCGCCGATCGTCCCGTCGAGGAGCAGTGCGAGCGCGGCCGCGGCGACGCACCCGACCAGCACCGCCGCGGCGTTGCGGGTCTGGAGCCCGCTGAAGATGAAGTCGCCGAGGCTCGTCGCGCCGACGGGGGTCGAGAGCGTCGCCGTGCCGACGGCGAAGACCGCCGCGGTGCGCAGCCCCGCGACGACGACGGGCAGCGCGAGCGGGAGCTCGACGCGCAGCAGCTGCTGGCGCGGCGTCATCCCGACGCCGAGCGCCGCCTCGCGCAGCGCCGGGTCCACCGCGCGGATGCCGGCCACCGTGTTGCGCAGGATCGGCAGCAGGCTGTAGAGCGTGAGCGCGAGGAGCGCCGGGGCGTAGCCGATGCTGCTCAGCGGGACGCCGAGGACGCGCGCGGTCCAGGCCCCGAGCGCCGCGAGCAGCGGCACCATGATCGCGAGCAACGCGAGGCTCGGGATGGTCTGGATCGCGCTCGCGAAGCCGAGGACCGGGGCTTCGAGCGCCCGCCGGCGCGTCACCGCGACGCCGAGGGGAACGCCGACGACGGCCGCGATCGCGAGCGCGGCGAGCGCGAGCTCGAGGTGCGCGGCGAGCCGCGCAGGGAGGAGCGCGAGCTGCTCGCTCACGCGGGCGCCGCGCCGCCCGCGAGGAGGGCGTCGACCGCGGCCGCCTGCCGGCGCGGCGCCGCCAGCAGCTCCGCGACGTAGGCGTCGGCGGGATGGGCCAGCAGCTCGCGCGGCGTCCCGAGCTGCAGGAGCCGCCCCTCGCGCAGCACCGCGATCCGATCGGCGAGGAGGAGCGCCTCGGCCATGTCGTGCGTCACGAACATCACGGTGAGGCCGAGCTCGGCGCGTACCCGCTGGAACCACTGCTGGAGGCGGTCGCGCGTCGCCGGGTCGAGCGCTCCGAAGGGCTCGTCGAGCAGCAGGATCTCGCTGCGCGCCGCGAGCGCGCGCGCGACCCCGACGCGCTGCTGCTGCCCACCGGAGAGCTCGTCGGGCCGGCGCTCGCGGAACTCGGCCGGCGGCAGCTCGACGAGCACGAGCAGCTCGTCGACGCGCGCGCGCACGCGCGCGGCGTCCCAGCCGAGCAGCTCCAGCGTCACGCCGACGTTCTCGCCGACGAGCAGGTGCGGAAAGAGCCCGACCTGCTGGAACGCGTAGCCGACCCCGCGCCGAAGCTCGTGGGGCTCCCAGGCGCGCACGTCGACGCCGTTCACGAGCACCCGGCCCGCGTCCGGCTCGACGAGGCGGTTCACCATCTTGAGCGTCGTGGTCTTGCCGGACCCCGAGCCGCCGAGCAGCACGACGCACTCGCCCCGCGCGACCGAGAGCGAGAGCCCGTCGACCGCCGCGCGCGCGCCGAAGCGCTTGGTGACCTCGCGCAGCTCGATCACGGGCGCACGCTACCACGGCGCGCCGCGCCGTCGCGCTCTGATACCCTGCGCGCCGGAGGCCCCCCACATGGCAGACGCCGCCTACCGCATCTTCGGCTCCGAGCTCTCGCCGTACTCGGTGAAGGTGCGCTCGTACTTCCGGTACAAGGGCATCCCCCACGAATGGGTGCCGCGCAACGCGTCGAACGTGGACGAGTTCCGCCGCCACGCGAAGCTGCCCCTGATCCCGCTCGTCCTCGCGCCCGACGGCTCCGCGCTCCAGGACTCGACCCCGGTCCTCGAGCGCATGGAGGCCGCGTTCCCGGAGCCCTCGATCCAGCCGGACGAGCCGCTCGCTGCCTTCGTGTCCGCGCTGCTCGAGGAGTACGCCGACGAGTGGGGCAACAAGGCGATGTTCCACTACCGCTGGATGTACGAGCCCGACCAGCGCTCGGCCGCGGAACGCCTCGCGCGCGAGAACCTGCCGGGCGCCGACCCCGAGACGGTGGCGCGCACCGCCGACGGCGTGCGCGCGCGCATGGTGCCGCGGCTCTCGTTCGTCGGCTCCTCGCCCGAGACGGGCGGGACGATCGAGGCCTCGTTCGAGCGCGAGATCGCACTGCTCGAAGCGCACCTCGCGGAGCGGCCGTACCTCTTCGGGGCGCGCCCCGCGCTCGCCGACTTCGGCGTCTTCGCGCAGCTCTACGAGTGCCTGACGGACCCCACGCCCGGTGCGTCGCTGCGCGCGAAGGCGCCGCGCACCGTGGGCTGGATCGAGCGCATGCTCGCCCCCAAGGTCGAGGGCGACTTCGAGCGCTGGTCCGCCCTCGAGCCCACGCTGCTTCCGTTCCTGCGCGACGAGGTGGGGGCCATCTTCCTGCCCTGGTCGGAAGCCAACCGCGTCGCGCTCGAGGCGGGCAGCGAGACGCTCGAGGTGAGCCTCGCGGGCCGGCCGTTCCGGCAGAAGCCCCAGAAGTACCACGCACGCTCGCTGGCGGTGCTGCGCGCGCGTTACGCAGCGGCGCGCAGCGAAACGCTCGACGCGCTGTTCGAGCGCGCCGGCTGCCTGGCGGGGCTGCGGGGCGCGTGAGAACCGTCGGGCCCCGGGGCCCTCGCCCCGGGGCCCGCAGGCTCCGGACTAGTGGGCCTGGATGTTGATCGTGCGAGGCTTCGCCTCTTCCCGCTTCGGGACCCGCAGCGTGAGCACGCCGTCCTTGAAGCCCGCCTCGACCTTCTCCTGATCCGCGTTCTGCGGAAGGGCGAAGGAGCGGCTGAAGCTCCCGTACACGCGCTCGACGTAGCGCACGTGCTCCTTGCTCTCGTCGCGCTCCTGGCGCTTCTCGCCCCGCAGGGTCAGCACGCCGTCGTGCAGCTCGACGTGCACGTCCTCGGGCTTCGTGCCCGGGATCTCGGCCTTCACGACGTACGCGTCGTCCGTCTCGGTCACCTCGACGGCCGGCGCGAACTGCGCGGAGCGCGGCTGGTCGCCGAGGAAGTCCTCGAACAGCCGCCACGGACCGAGGCCGCCCCGACGGAACGGGCTCACGAGCTCCAGCTCCGAGAACGGATCTCGGCGCGGGCGAACGCCTCTCTCTTCGGTTGCCATGTCTCGCTCTCCTCTCCCTACGCGGGACATCTCCCGCGCACGAGTGGAGCCTTGGCACGCAACGGAGGGTGTCAAGCGCCGCCCGCGGGGCGTCAGCGCGAGCCGCGCAGGGCCGGGCTCGCCGACCGATCGGCCAGGGTGAGCGCCTGGCGCGCCAACGCGACGCTGCTGCGGGTCAGGTTCTCGAAGCCCCGCCCGACCGTCTTTCCCTGCAGGTGCCGCGCGTAGATGCCTTCGCTGATCACGGCGAGCTTGTAGAGCGCGAGCACCTGGTAGAAGTCCACGTGATCGACCGCACGTCCGCTGCGCCGCGCGTACTCGGCGACGAGCTCGGCCCGCGTCGGAAAGCCCGCGACCGCGGTCACCGCCTGAAAGCCGCCGGGCATGCGCGCCTCGGGAGCGTCCGCGGCCTCGCCCCAGTAGATGAGCGTGTAGCCGAGGTCCGCGAGCGGGTCCCCGAGCGTCGCCATCTCCCAGTCGAAGACGGCGACGATGCGCGTCGGGTCCGCCGGGTCGAGCGCGACGTTGCCGAGGCGGTAGTCCCCGTGCACGAGCGTCGGCCGCGGCGACGCCGGCAGCGCGGCGCGCAGGCGCACGATCAGCGCTTCGATCTCCGGCAGCTCGCCGGCCTTCGACTTCTCCCACTGCGCCGCCCAGCGGCGTACCTGGCGCTCCAGGTAGCCCTCGGGCCGTCCGAACTCGGCGAGGCCGAGCGCGACGTAGTCGAGCGCGTGGAGGCGGGCGAGGACGTCGACCAAAGCCAGTCCGATGCCGCGGCGCTCCGCGGGCTCGGTCGCGTAGCCCTCGGGCATGCGCTCGTTCGCCACGATGCCCGCGCGGTACTCCATCACGTAGAAGGGCGCGCCGTTCACCGCCTCGTCGGTACAGAGGGCGAGCGGACGCGCGACCGGGACGTCGGTGTCGGCGAGCGCCGCGAGCACGCGGTGCTCGCGCGCCATGTCGTGCGCGGTCGGGAGCACGTGGCCGAGGGGCGGCCGCCGCAGGACGCAGGGACCCGCCGGGCACTCCACGCGGTAGGTCAGGTTCGAGCGCCCGCCGCTGATCAGCTCGAAGCGCGTCGGCGTCCCGAGCTGCGGCA
>DATAGA010000274.1:0-8353 GCA_036257215.1 Myxococcota bacterium | reverse complement strand
TGCCGTCGGCGCTCGCCGGTGTCGCGCTCGTCGCGCTGACGCTCGCGCTCGGGACGCGCCTCCTCGGCCGCGAGACCGGCGCCCTCGGCGCCGCGCTGCTCGCGACCGTCTTCACCTTCTCCCACCTCGCGCGCCGGGTCCAGCTCGACGTCTTGCTCGCCGCGCTCGAGACCGCCGCGCTCTTCCTGTTCTGGCGCATCGACCGCGGCATCGGGCGGCGCTGGCCGCAGGTCGTTGCGCTCCACGCGCTGCTCGCCCTCGCGGTGCTGACGAAGGGCCCGGTCGGCTTCCTCGTCCCGCTGCTCGTCGCGCTCGCGACGCTCGCACTCGACGGCCGGCTGCGCGAGATCGGGCGCGCGTTCCCGCTCGTCGCGCTGCCGCTCTCGCTCGGGCCGGGTCTCGTGTGGCTGGCGGCGGCGCAGTCCACCGCGCCCGACGGCGTTGCGGCCGGCGCGGTGGTGCAGGACCTGCTCGGCCGCTTCTTCCGAGGCACCTCGCACGAACGGCCGCTCTACTACTACCTCTACACGTTCCCGGTGGACTTCCTGCCGTGGACGCTGCTCGGGCCGGCGGTCTGGATCGCGGGCCGCAGGCTGTTCGCCCGGGAGGGCGCGGTCGCGACACGCGGCGGCGTAGCGGCCGCGCCCGACGGGGCCGCGGCGGGCGCGGCGCCCGAGGGCGAACGGCGCTCCGCCCGTCCCGGCGCGGCCGAAGGTCGCGCGGTCGCGCTCCACGGCGAACGCCGCCGCGAGGGCGCGTGCCGCGCCTGGCGCTTCCTGCTCGCGTGGGTCGGCGCGAGCGTCGTCTTCTTCTCGCTCTCCGGCGGAAAACGCGGGCTCTATCTCCTGCCCGCGTACCCGGCGGCCGCGCTCCTGTCCGCCGACGCGCTGGTGCGCGTCCTGGCCGGCCGCTCCACCCTCCCGCGCGCCGTCGGCGCGCCGCTCGCCGCCGCGACGGCGCTCGTCGGCGTCGCGGGCGCCGCTGCGGTCCTCGGTGCGACCGCGGGCCCGTCGTTCGAGCGGCTGCGGGAGGCCCTCGCCGACGTCGACGCGCGCTTCCTCCTCGGCTTCGGCGTCGCCGCGCTCGCCTCCGTGGCGGCCGCGGTCGCCGCCTTCGTCGTCTCGGGCCGCCACCGCGTCGCCGCGCTGCGCCGGCTGTGGATCGCGGTCGCCGCCGCGTTCGCAGTCGAGCTCGCGATCTTCTTGCTGCTCTACCCCGCGCTCGACCGCGGCCGCTCGCCGCGGCCGATCGCGGAGGCGGCAGCCGCGGCCACGCCGGCCGGCGAGCCCGTCGGGCTCGTGAGCGACCGCGCGATGCTCGGCGGGCTCGTCTACTACGGAGGGCGCCGCGTCGTGCCGCTCCGCTCCGAGGCGTCGATCCGTCGCTTCCTCGACGGAGGAGGCCGGACCTTCGTCGTGAAGGCGCGCAAGCTCGAGAGGGTCGGCGCCGTCGCAGCCGTCCGCGAGGTCGCGCGGCTGCGCGCCGGACGGCGCGCGGTCCTCGTCGTGCGAGCCGACGGGGCGGCCGGGCCGCCTCTGTCCGGGGCACAGGGCGTCCGCTAGCGTTCGACCGATCCCCGTCCGAGAGCGCCGTCCCGCTCGGAACGGCCGCCCCGAGGACGATCGCCAGCGGATCGTCGGTGGGCTCCCTGCGACCCGCCGTCGCGAGACCGTCGCGAAAGGAGTCAGGATGGCCGAGTTCGCGGAGCTCCGGGTCGGCGACAGAACCATCCAGCTGCCGATCGTCGAGGGAACGGAGGGCGAGCGCGCGATCGACATCACGAAGCTGCGCGACGAGACGGGCTACATCACGCTCGACCCCGGCTACGCCAACACCGGCTCGTGCCGCAGCGCCATCACCTTCATCGACGGCGAGAAGGGCATCTTGCGCTATCGGGGCTACCCGATAGAGGAGCTCGCGTCGAAGAGCACGTTCCTCGAGGTCGCCTACCTCTTGATCAGCGGCGAGCTCCCGACGGCCAAGCAGCTGAAGGAGTTCACGACCTCGATCACGTACCACACGATGCTGCACGAGGACTTCAAGCGGTTCTACGGCTCGCTGCCGAAGGACGCGCATCCGATGGCGGCGTGCTCGGCGGCCGTGGCCGCCCTCGCCACGTTCTACCCGGACTCGCTCGACCCGCGCGATCCGCGCCAGGTCGAGATCTCGGTCCACCGCCTGATCGCCAAGTTCCCGACGCTGGCGTCGTACGCCTACAAGCACTCGATCGGCCAGCCGTTCATCTATCCCGACAACCGGCTGTCCTACGTCGGGAACTTCCTGCGCCTCATGTTCGCCACCCCGTGCGAGGAGTACGAGGTCGACGACGTGGTCGAGAAGGCGATCGACCTCCTGCTGATCCTCCACGCGGACCACGAGCAGAACTGCTCCACCAGCACCGTGCGGCTCGTCGGGTCGTCGATGGCCAACCTCTTCGCGGCCATCTCCGCGGGCATCAACGCTCTCTGGGGGCCGCGCCACGGAGGCGCCAACCAGGAAGTGATCGAGATGCTCCAGGCCATCGCCCGCGAGGGCATCTCGGCGCGGGAGTTCGTGGAGCGCGCCAAGAGCCGCGACGACACCTCGCGTCTCATGGGGTTCGGCCACCGCGTCTACAAGAACTTCGACCCGCGCGCGAAGATCATCAAGAAGGCGACGTTCGACGTGCTCCACCGCCTCGGCGTCAAGAGCCGGCTGCTCGAGATCGCGATCGAGCTCGAGGAGCTCGCGCTGAAGGACGACTACTTCATCGAGCGGCGGCTCTACCCGAACGTCGACTTCTACTCGGGCGTGGTCTACACGGCGATCGGGACGCCGGACAACATGTTCACCGCGCTCTTCGCGCTCGGCCGGCTGCCGGGCTGGATCGCGCAGTGGCTCGAGATGCACGAGGACCGCCAGAAGATCGGGCGGCCGCGCCAGATCTACGACGGGGCGACGCAGCGCAAGTACGTGGCGCTGGCCGAGCGGAAGGGCTAGCCGCGGGGGCGCGGGCGCAGCCCGCGCGCGCGGCTATCCGGCTCCGACGAGGTGGCCTCCCGCGACGGGCCGGCGGGTCGCGCTCGCGGCGCCTCGGCCGAGTTCGTCTGCTACACGACCGGCCGCTGGACCGGCGTTCGGGTGCGCCACGGCGCGCCCCTGGCCGACCGGCTCGTGCGCGACGCCGCTCGGCTCGGGCTCGGCGCACTCGACCTCGAGGGGTGCCTCGCCGCGCTCGAGCGCGCGGGACGCGAGGCGTTCGGCGCCGGAGAAGGCGTCGTGCGCCTCGACGCGAGGCGCGGCGAGGGGGGCGAGCCGCAGCTCGTCGCGCAGACGCGGCCCGTCGGACCCGAGCCCGACGCCTGGTCGGCCGTCGTCGCGCGCGCGCTGCACGAAGGCCCTGGCCTCTTTCCGGGCGCGAAGCGCTCGCCCTGGGCCTGCATCGAGCAGGCGCGCGCCGAGACGGCGGCGGCTCGGGTGGACGACGCGCTGCTCTTCGACGCAGCGGGACGCCTCGTCGAGGCCGGACGCACGAGCCTCGTCGTCGTGCGCGCCGACGGGCGGGCGTTGACCCCGCCCCTCGCGCGCGGCGGCGTGCGCAGCGTCGCCCGCGAGATCGCGCTCGCGGCACACGCGGAGATCGCGGAGGGCGACGTCACGCTCGACGAGGTGCGGCGAGCGCGAGAGCTCGTCGCGCTCAACGCCGTGCGCGGCGCGCGGCCGATCGTGCGCCTCGACGCACGCCCCGTCGGCGCCGGCACGCCCGGGCCGCTCGCCGTTGCGCTGCGCTCGCTGCTCGACGCGGCGGAGTGATAGACTCGCCGCCACTCGGAGGGCGCGTGGAGATCCAGGGCGTCGGGGCAGTCGTGACGGGCGGGGCGTCGGGCCTCGGAGAGGCGACCGCGCGGGCGCTGGCCGCGCGCGGGGCGCAGGTCGCGATCCTCGATCTCGGCCGCTCGCAGGGCGCGCAGGTGGCGGCCTCCCTCGGCGGCGGCGCGTTCTTCGCCGAAGCCGACGTCACCGACGAGGCCGCGGTCGCCGCTGCGCTCGAGCGGGCGCTGGAGCGCTTCGGCGCGCTCCACGTGTGCATCAACTGCGCGGGCATCGGCTCGGCGATGCGCACCGTCGACAAGGACGGCAAGCCCTTCGACCTGCGCGTCTTCCGCAAGACGATCGAGGTGAACCTCGTCGGCACCTTCAACGTGCTACGGCTCGCAGCCTCGCACATGGCGAAGAACGCGCCCAACGCCGACGGCGAGCGCGGCGTCGTCGTGAACACCGCCTCCGCTGCCGCCTACGACGGGCAGATCGGACAAGCGGCCTACTCGGCGTCGAAAGCCGGCGTCGTGGGCATGACGCTCCCGATCGCGCGCGACCTCGCGAAGCTCGGGATCCGCGTCGTCACGATCGCGCCCGGCCTCTTCGAGACGCCGCTTCTCATGATGATGCCCGAGCCCGCGCGCCAGGCGCTCGCCGCGACGATCCCCTTCCCGTCCCGGCTCGGCCGGCCTCCGGAGTTCGCCTCGCTCGCGCTCGAGATCGTCGAGAACGCGATGCTCAACGGCGAGACGATCCGCCTCGACGGCGCCGTCCGCATGCCGCCCCGGTAAGCGTGGACCTCGGCCGCGTCGCGATCACGCTGCCCGCGCCCTTCCTCGGCGCTCGGGCGAGCGTAGAGCTCGGCCGCCGCGCGGAGGCGGAGTGGGGCTACGACGCCATCTGGCTCGCCGAGACGAACGGGCCGGACTCGTTCACCCTGGCCGGTGCGCTGGCGCTGGCGACGTCGCGTGCGACGATCGGCACGGCGATCGTCCCCGTGTACGGGCGCAGCCCCGCGGTGCTCGCGATGTCGGCCGGCAGCCTCGCGCAGCTCACCGACGGCCGCTTCGTCCTCGGTCTCGGCTCGTCGAGCCACGCGATCGTCGAGGGCTGGCACGGGATCCCGTTCGAGCGCCCGCTCGCGACCGTGCGGGAGGCGGTCGAGCTCGTGCGGGCTGCATCGACCGGCGATCGCACCGACTATCGCGGCGAGCGGCTGCGCTCCACGGGCCTGCGCATCGGGGCGCGGCCGGCGCGGCCCGTCCCGATCTACGTCGGCGCCTTGCGCGAGAAGATGCTGCGGCTCGCGGGCGCGGTCGGCGACGGTCTGATCGTCAACCTCTTCCCCCTCTCGGCGCTGCCGAAGATGCTCGCCGCCTGGCGCGCCGGCGCGGCGGCGGCCGGGCGCGACGTCGCGGGCCAGGAGGTCGTCTGCCGCTTCCAGGTGTGCGTGACCGACGACGTGCCGAAGGCGCGCCAGCTCGTGCGCGGCGCCTTCGGCGGCTACGTCGCGACACCCGTCTACAACAAGTTCTTCGCCTGGTGCGGCTACGAGGACGTGGCGCGCGGCGTCACCGACGCGTTCGCGCGCGGCGACCGCGCCGGGGTCGCGAGCGCGATGACCGACGAGTTCGTCGACGGGATCTCGATCCTCGGCAGCGCCGAGTCGTGCCGCGAGCAGGTCGCCGCGTTCGTCGCGGCGGGCGTCACGACGCCCGTGATCGCGCCGCTCGCCGCGGATCCCGCGGGCATCGAGCGCATCTACGAGGCGTTCGCCCCCGCCCGTGGCTGACGCCAGCGCGCGCGCGGGCGCGGTCGTCGTGTCGGGCGCCAGCGGCCTCGTGGGCGGCGCACTCGTGCGCCAGCTGTCCGAGCGCGGCGTGCGGGTGCGGGCCCTCACCCGCGACGCGACCCGCGTGCGGCCCACCCCCGACGTCGAGGCGGTTCACTGGAACGGCCTCGACGCGCCGCCGGA
This sequence comes from Myxococcota bacterium, assembly GCA_036257215.1. Taxonomy (GTDB): domain Bacteria; phylum Myxococcota_A; class UBA9160; order UBA9160; family UBA6930; genus DATAGA01. The sequence goes on along the minus strand of DATAGA010000274.1, from coordinate 2,580 downwards.
GGCGCTGCGCGGGGCGCGCGCGGTGGTGCACCTCGCCGGTGCGCCCATCTTCGGTGGCCTTCCGAGCGCGGCGCGTCGCCAGCGCATGCGCGAGAGCCGCATCGAGTCGACGCGCCGGCTGGTCTCGGCGCTCGCAGAGCTGCCGGCGGCCGAGCGGCCCGAGGCGCTCGTGTGCGCGTCGGCCATCGGCTACTACGGCGAGCGCGGCGAGGAGCCGCTGACCGAGACGGCGGCGCCCGGCACGGGCTTCCTCGCGCAGCTCTGCGTCGACTGGGAGAGCGAGGCCGCGCGCAGCGAGGCGCTCGGCGTGCGGCGCGTGTCTCTCCGCTTCGCGGTCGTGCTCTCGCGGGCAGGAGGCGCGCTCGCGCTGCTGGCTCCCATCTTCCGGCTCGGCCTCGGCGGCCGGGTCGGCTCGGGTCGCCAGTGGATGCCGTGGGTGCACCTCGACGACGCGGTCGGCCTCGCGCTTCGCGCGCTCGATGACGAGCGCCTCGCGGGCCCGCTGAACGCGGTCGCGCCCGAGGCCGTGCGCAACGCCGACTTCACGCGTGCGCTCGCCCGCGCCGTCGGGCGCCCGGCCTTCCTGCCGGTGCCCGCGTTCGCGGTCCGCGCGGCGCTCGGCGAGGTCGCGGGCGAGCTGCTCTCGAGCCGCCACGTGCTGCCCGCCCGCGCGCAGTCGACGGGCTACCGGTTCCGCCACCCCCTGCTCGACGGCGCGCTCGCGGCGGAGATTTGAGGTGACGGTCGCGGGCCAGCCCGACGCTGCCTGCGACGCGTCCTGACGGGCCGGCCCGGTGGCGATCCAGATCCAGACCGGAAAGCGGGCGACGCCGGCCGGAGCGGGTGGCTCTCACCCGTTCTGGGGACGAGCCTTTCGCCCCTTCTTCCTGGCGACCGGCGTCTACGGCTGCCTGGTCGTCGCAGCGTGGAGCGCGATCTGGCGGGGCGTGCTGCGCGCACCCGCCTGGCTCGCACCGACCTGGTGGCACGGGCACGAGATGCTGTTCGGCGTCGTGGCCGCCGCGGTCGCGGGCTTCCTGCTGACCGCCGCGCCGGTCTGGACCGGCCGCCCCGCGCTTCGCGGGAGACCCTTGGCGGCCCTCTTCGGGCTCTGGGTGCTCGGACGCATCGCGATGCTCGCGGCGGGTCTCCTGCCCGCGAGCATCGTCGCGGCGATCGACGTCGCCTTCCTGCCTGTCGTGGCAGGGGTGCTCGTGCGAACCCTCTGGCGCACGGACCAGCGCCGGAACTACGGCGTCGTGGCGCTCGTGGGTCTGCTCGCGCTCGCCAACGCCGCCGTCCACGCGCAGGCCATCGGAAACGCACCGGCATCCGCTCCTCGCGCGCTCCGCTTCGCCGCGGACCTGGTCGTCGTCCTGATCGTCGTGATCGGTGGCCGCATCACGCCGCCCTTCACGACGAACGCCCTGATCCGCGTCGGTGTCGACGCGCGCGCGTCGTCGCGGCCGTCGCTCGACCGGCTCGCCGTCGCCGCCGTCGCGCTGCTCGCGGGATGGGGCCTCGTCGCTCCGCGAGGCGTCGCGAGCGGCATCCTGGCCGCCGTGGGCGGTGTGGCGGTGGCCGCGCGCATGGCCGGCTGGCAGACGCTCGAGACGTGGCGCGATGCCCTGGTCTGGTCGCTGCACGCGGGCATGGCATGGGTGGCCGTCGGTCTCGTCCTCGTGGCTGCGGGCGATCTGGGATCCATCTCCGCGAGTGCCGGCCTCCACGCGCTCACCGCGGGCGCGATGGGCTCGATGATCCTCGCCGTCATGACGCGCGTGAGCCTCGGGCACACCGGGCGGCCCCTCGTGCTCCCGAGCGGCGCCGTGGGCTCGTACGTGCTGGTGCACGCCGGCGCAGCGGCGCGCGTCCTCTCCGCGCTGGCGCCGCCACGGCTCCAAGCGCCGCTGCTGCTCGTCGGCGGCATGCTCTGGGCAACGGCCTTCGGCGTCTTCGCGATCGTCTACTCGACGATCCTCGTGCGCCCTCGCATCGACGGGCAGGAGGGCTGAGCGCACGCCCCGGAGCGGCGGCTAGTGCGGCGCCGCGCCCGTGAAGAGCTTCGGCAGGATGGCCTTCGCGGTGGGCTGCTTGCCGCCCACCTTGACGGGCTGGAAGCGGATCGCGACCGGGAGGTCGCCAGCGCTCGGGAAGCGGCTCTCGAACGAACGCCGCACGCGCTCGACCACCTGCTTCGCCTGCGCGAGGTCGACGTCGGTCAGCAGCAGCACGGCGCGCTCGCGCGTGAGCGCGAACACGCCGTCCTCGACGCGCAGCTCGCTCTCGAGGAACGCGATGAACTCGGGCACCAGCAAGTCGCCCTCCGGACCGGCGATCCCGATGAACACGGATCCCACGCGGTGGTCCTTCGCGAGCACGAACGCGCGCTCCATCAGCGCGCGCAGCCGCCGCGGATCGCGCTTCGCCTGGTCCGTCGTCTGCATGCTGGCGCCGAACACCCCTGTTGCATCGACCGGTCGGCGAAAGGGCTTGACGCCGGGACGCGCGCCCGGCCTCCGAACCGAGCCTCGCACCCGCGCGCGGCGCGAACGCCCCGATTCGCGATCCCCCTCCCGG
>DATAGA010000272.1:0-4068 GCA_036257215.1 Myxococcota bacterium | reverse complement strand
TCTTGAGGACGCGCCGCGCCTCGTCCATCAGTCGAGGCTAGTGCGTGGTTACGCGCGCGTCTGTGTCGAATCGTCGCGGGAGCGTCGGCAGTCGCGCCAGTACACGATCAGCACGAACGCGGCTCCCGCGAGCCCGATCGCAATGATGATCCAGTCGTACGGATTGAACGCGGCGAGCAGAACGCCGAAGAACGCCGCGATGCGAAGCGCGAGGCAGCGCCGGCGGTGCAGCCGCTCGGCGTCGGTCATCCAGTGGCCGCGACGCGCGTAGCCGTCGTGACCTGCGGCCTGGGCCGAAGACCGAGCAGCGCCTCGTCCAACGCGGCCACGAGACGCAAGCGCGAGTCGTGGAGCAAGGTCTCGACGAGAGCCCTGCGCACCGCGTCCTCGGCGCGCGCCCCCGGGCCGTCGCCGTCGAGGAGCGCGCGGAACGCCGCAAGCAGCTCCCCGCGCTCGCGGGCCGTCTCGCCAAGGAGAACGGCGGCGCGCATCGCGGCCGCCCACGTTCCCTCGTCGCAGCCGAAGAGAGCCTCGAGGGCCTCACGAAGCTCATCGGCGCGGACGGAACCTTCGTGGAAGAGCGCCAGCTCCCAGCGCTCGAGCGCCTCGAGCAGATCGGGATCGCTCGGCGTGTCTGCCAAGCGCTGCTGCAGCTCGCGCGCCAGCGGCGCGCGGAATGCGTCGAGCCTCGTTGCCTCGCCGGGAGGCGCCTGCGCCGCGAGCGGAGGGACCGGCCGCACGCCGTACGGGCGCCAGTCGAGACGCTCGAACAACACCGGGCCGGCTGCGACGGCTCCCGGTGTCGCGAGGCGCAGAGCGCTGACGGCCAGAGCGACCTCGGCCGGCGCGTCGGGAACCTGGCAGGCGGTTCCCTCCAGGTCGCACTCAAGCTCGAGCACGAGCGTGCGGTCGATCTCGCGCCCGAAGTGCGGCGGCAAGAGGCGCCCCGCGTCCGGCCACTGAACGGTGAGCTCGCCGCTGACCGCGGGCCGCACGCGCAGCCCGCGCGCGAGAGGAACCGTCTCCCCGGCGGTGAGGCCGACGAGCGGTGCGAGCGCGACGTACTTGCGCCGCTCACCGAAGAGGGAGTGCTCGAGCTGGGCGTAGGCGCGCTCGAAGACGGTGTCGTCCCAGTCGAATCCCCCGCAGCCTTCGGCCGTCGCCGTCAGGAGCGGGATGAGGATCGTGCGCCGGAGCGCCTCGTCCTCGCCCACGCGCTCCTCGGCATGCGCCTGCGCGAACAGGCCGGCGGCGGGCTCGTCCTTGAGAGCGATCAGGGCGTCGCGCGCGTCGTCTCGCAGCCCGAGCCTGTGTGCGCGCTCTTTCACGAACGTGGCCACGAGCGGCCGGTACTCGTAGAGCGTCGGCCGGTTCGGCCCGCCGTGCTCCTCGAGCGAGACCGGGATCTCGGCGCCGCGCTCGAGCTCGAGCCCGAGGTCGAAGAACGCCCCGAGGCAGAAGGCGTGCAGGGCGTGGAAGAGCTGCGGGGAGCGCGGAGCGGCGGCGGCCACGGCACGGGTTACGCCTCGGCCGCCTCCGTTCCTCTCTGACAAGCCGGGCACCAGTACGCGATTCGTGCATTCTCGCCTTGCGGCCGCGAACGGATCCGGGCGCTGCAGCGGCGGCACGGAAGGCCGGCGCGCCGGTACACGGAGCGGCGGCCACGCGACGCCTTCATGAGGCGCGAAGCCGCCGCGAGCGTGGAGTGAAGCTCTTCGTCCGAGACGTCGCGCAGGCGAGCCCACGGAGAGAGCCCAACGTCGAAAAGCGCCTCCGCCCGCCAGAGGTTCCCAATCCCGGCGACCAGCCGCTGGTCGAGCAGCGTCTCGCCGATCTCCCGGTTCTGGTCGCCGGCGCGTATGCGCCTCACCATCTCGTCGAGGTCAGGCGGGTCGCGCATGACATCCGGCCCGAGGCGCGCGACGGCGCGCGCGGAGAGCTCGAGCACCGGTCCGTTCCGCTGGACAGCTTCGAATCGCTCGCCGCGGAGGACGAGCCATGGCTTCCCGAAGATGCGCGCCCCCGCCTCCTGGACGTGCCAGCGACCTCGCATGCGCAGGTGGCTGCGCAGGACGACGCCGCCCTCGAAGGTGAGCAAGAGGTTTTTCCCGACCGCCTCGACGTGCTCGAGCCGCCGGCCGTCGATCCGTTCGGCCACGCCGAGAACGGCTGCGCGCGGATGGGGCGACTCGGCGCTGATCACGTCCCCTTCGAGGACGCGGAGACGATCCGCCGCGCGGTGGAGAGCGTCTCCTTCAGGCACGGAGAACGGCACGCCGCGGGCCGGCGACGAATCCCGCTTCGAGCAAGAGCGGCATGAGCATCGTGTCGCCCACGGGCTGACCGTCGAAGCGCTCCACGGCGAGGCGCTTCACGTTCATCCTCGGCATGTGCGCGACGAGCGCTTCGAGCGCGCGGCGGAGCCAGTCCTCGTCCGGGTCGCGCAGCGGCACGAGCGAACGGCCACCGCGGTCGACGAAAAGAGCCGCCTCGCCGTCGAGCAGCACGATGTACGCGCCTGCTACACGAGCGGCGCGTGCGCCGGAACGCTTCGGCCAGGGCACCGCGGCGCCGTATGGTTGCGCCGGATCGGCCGCCGCGATCACGAGCGTGCGCTCTTCCTCCAGCCGTTCCCGCAGCCGCTCGACCGCGCCGGGAAGCGCGAACTGCGCACCGCCGAGGCCCTCGACGAAGTACCCGCGCCGGCAGACGCCGAGGGTCTCGAGCTTGCGGAGCTCCTGATAGACCGGCCAGTAACCGCCGGGAATCCCTTCCGCGCGCACGCCTTCGCGCGTGACGATGCCGTGGCGCTCGAGCAGGAGCTCGGCGAGCGCGCGCGGATCCGGCTCCCCCGAGAAAAGCGCATGCGTAGTCGACCAGCGCCCCTGCGTCGCGGTTATCGCGTTGGCGCGTGAACGGGAGAACCGTCGCGGCCGCTTTTCCGGACGCGGCGCGGCGAAGCGCCGCTCGGCGCGCAGCGGCTGCCAGGCGTCGTTCGTCACCTCGCCCGCCCAGACGAGATCCCACAAGGCCGGAAGCACGACTTCCGCATCAAGCCCCGTCTCACGCACTAGATCGAACCAAAAGAGGGCGCCGCTTACGAGCGCCGCGCGCACGCGCTCGTGCGCATCGCCGTCAGGCGGTGCGAGCGCGGCGGGACGCCCGAGGGCCGGCGCGTCCTCGCGGAAGTACGACGCGACCCGCTCCAGACCGGCGCCGACCCAGACCACCTCGCCCGACGCCGTGAGCTGGTCGAGGTGCGAGGGCTGGTAGCCGGGCACGCGGCGCGGCAAGACGTCGCGCTCCCAGAGCGCCACAGGCAGAGAGATGCCCTGCAGCGGAACCAGCGCTTCGCGGAGCGTCGCCCGCCGGTCGACGCCGTGCCACGCAGGCAGGAAGACGCCGAGCGCGCGCTGCTCGGAGGGCTCGATCTCCTTGCGAAGCGCCGCGAGACTCGCGCGCCGCAGGCGCCGCAGCACGTCCGGCTCGCACCACTCCCGCTCGGTGCCGCCCGGTCGCAGCTCGCCGCGCACGAGCCGTCCCGCCCGCTCGAGCGCACCAAGCTCCTCTTCGGCCCGCTCCGCGGAGAGCCCGAAACGCTGCGCCGCCTGTGCGGTCGTGAAGGGACCGCGTCCGCGCGCGAAGCGCACGAGCAACCCCGCGAGCGGTTCCTCCCCGCCCTCGAGAAACGCATCCGGGAGACCGGAAGGCGGCATCGCGCCGACGGCGTCGCGATAGCGGCCTGCGTCCTCTGCCGCGATGAGACGCTCGTCGCCGCCCACGCGCACGCGAACCGCTCGCCGCTCCTCCTCGAGCGGCCCCGCCAGCGACTCGTCGAACTCCCCGGCCCGCAGGTCGCCGCGACGCAAGAGGACGTCGTGCAGCTGGTCCGGCGATCGCGGGTCGCCGGCGAGCTGGCGCTCGACGTCTTCGAGCGCCTCCGGGTCGAGCAGCTCGCGCAGCTCCTCCTGCCCGAGCAACTCCTTGAGCAGGTCGCGGTCGAGGGCGAGCGCCTGCGCGCGGCGCTCGGCCAGCGGCGTGTCGTCCTCGTACATGTAGGTCGCCACG
>DATAGA010000249.1:0-1738 GCA_036257215.1 Myxococcota bacterium | reverse complement strand
GCGGTCGACGTCCCGACGGCCGGGTCGGCGGGGGCGAGCTTCACCGGCCGCAACGCTCCCGGGACCAGCCGGCTCGTGGTCGACGAGGACCGCAGGGTGCTGGTCGGCGCGACGTTCGTCGGGCCGGAGACTGCGGAGTGGGTGCACGCGGCAACGATCGCGGTCGTCGGCGAGGTCCCGATCGACCGGCTGTGGCACGCGGTGCCGACGTTCCCCACCCGCAGTGAGGTGTGGCTCTATCTGATGGAGGCGTACGGGCTGTAACAATTCCGGCCGCGTACTCGTCTCCGCCGCGGCCGGGTTCGCTACAGCGTCAAGCGGCCGCGCATCCCGGCCACGAACTCGGGCGGAATGCCGGGGATCGAGGCGAGCTCGTCGATCGAGCGGAAGCCGTTGCTGCGCTCGCGGTAGGCAAGCACGCGCCCCGTCTGGGTGACGGAGAAGCCGAGCTCGCGCAGCTGTTCGAAGCTGGCGCTGTTGACGCTCACCTGGACAGTCGCCTCGGGGACCGGTGCCGGCGGAGCGGGGACCGGAGCGGCCTGAGGGGGCGCAGGCGCCGGCGGCTCCGGTGTGTGGCCGATCCGATCGACCGCAGCACGCGCCCTCTCCTCGGCGACGCGCGCGCGCTCCTCCGCCTCCGAGATCCGGTCCATCATCTCGCGCAGCCGCGCCTCGCGCTCGGTCTCCGTCGACTTCAGCTCCGCCAGCCGCTCGGCCCGGATCGCGCGTGCCTCGGCCTCGACCGCGCGCGCCTCGATCTCCTCGAGCCGGGCCCGTGCCTCGGCGATCGTCTCCTCGGTCCGCGCCTGCTGGTCGGCCCTCACGCGTGCCTGCTCGATCCGGTCCTCGGCCTGGCGCTGAAGCTCCTCGACCTCCTTGATCCGCCGCTCCGCCTCGGCGGCGATACGCTGCTCCTCCGCCCGCGCCCTCGCCTCGTCGGCGCGGCGCGCCGGAGACTCGAGCCGCTCGAGGGCCTGGCGCTCGGCGGCCTCACGCACGAGCCGCTCCTGGTCCGCGGGCGGCGGCGCTGTCGGCTCCCGCGGGACGGAGGGTGACGGCACGGGCACCGGCGTCACCGGCGTCGCCGCCTGAGCCGTTGGCTCGGCGGTGGGCTGGTCCGGCTGCTGCTGGGGCGTCGCGGCGCCGCCCTGCCTCTTCGCGAGCTTGCGCTGCTTGCGCTCCGCCCGCTCGCGCTTGCGCCTCGCGCGCCCTGACTCGGCCTTCCTGCGCGCGCGCGCCACGCGCTTCGCGCGCCTGCGCTCCTCCTCACGCCGGCGCTTCTCCTCGGCGGTGCGCTGCTTGTCTGCGCGCCGCTGCTGCTTCTCCTCCTGCTTCACCCGCTTTCGCTCCTCGCGCCACCGCTTGCGGCGCTCGCGCGGAGTCTCGCCGGTAGGGATCGCCCGTGTCGACTGCGGCGTCGTCGACGGCGTGGCGGCGGCGGACGCCGGCGGCGAGACCTCGGTCGGAGCCTCGCCGCCGGCGGGCTCCGCGCCGGTCTCGTCCTTCTTCTTACGTCCGAAGAGCGCCATTTGCGGGCCCCATCGTCGCATGCGGTCTGCATGCATGCGACCCGAAATCGCTCACCGGGAGCGTTGCTTCAACTCGCGCTCGACCTCGCGGCGCATGTCGCGATCGCGGATCTCGCGCCGGCGGTCGCGCTGCTCCTTCCCCCGTGCGAGCGCGAGCTCGACCTTCGCCCGCGGCCCCTTGAAGTAGATCCGGGTCGGGATCAGCGTCA
>DATAGA010000238.1:0-4293 GCA_036257215.1 Myxococcota bacterium | reverse complement strand
TGCTTGTCGACGGCGCGCTCGTAGCACTCGCGCGGCGGGCAGATGACGCGCGGGTCGCGATCGAGCCCGAAGCGGTAGCAGCTCCCGAGGCTCACCTCGCTCACCGGCAGCACGGCAGCGGCCGCGAGCCGCTGCACGAGCGCGGCGAGGCGCTCGGACCATTCCCTCGGGTCCGCGCCCGGATCCCCGAGCGCATGGTCCTCCCGCGCGTAGCGGGACGAGCCCGCGAGGCTGCGCCCGTCGGCCGAAGCGACGTGGACCTCGTACCCGCGGCGCCCCAGCGAGCGCGTCGCGGCGAGCGCTGCGCGGGCTTCGCCGTCGGTGACGAGGACGACCTCGGCGCCCGTGGGCCCCGCGCTCATGCGGCCGGGACCGACTTCCACAGGAACTCGACCCGAGTGCGCGAGATGTCTTCGTGGAGCCCGACGCGCGGGATGCGCAGGGGGTCGCCTCCGGTCCGCGCGAGACCGCGCTCGACGGTGACGGCCGCGCGGTGGCCGAGCTCGCCCGCGATCCGCACGACGCGCTCGTCGTGCGCACCCGAGGGATACGCGAGCAGCGCGTGCCGCCCGTGGCCGCGCTCGCGCAGGCGCTCGCGCGCCGTGTGGAGCTCGCGGCGGATCGCGTCCTCGCCGAGGTGCGGAAGGATCGCGTGGGTCGCGCCGTGCGACTCCACGTCGACGCCGCAGCGCGCGAGGCGGTCGAGCTCGTCCCAGCTGAGCAGCTCGCGCCCGCGAGGCTCCGGAGCGCGCGTCGCCGCGCGGAGCGCTTCGAGCGCGCGCTCGCGCTCGTCCTCCGGCAGCGCCTTCAAGTGCTCGAGCAGGCCCGCGAGCGGGTCGCGTGCCGGGCCCGCCCCGAGGCGCGCCGCCAGCGCGGCGCGCGCCTGCGCCGCGAGCGGGCGCAGCCGCCGGCACACCTCGTCGGGCCAGAAGGCGCCGTCGGTCCCCATCCGCTCCGTCACGACGAAGAGGGTCGCGGGCAGCCCGCGCCGCTCGAGCTCGGGCAGCGCATGCTCGGCGTTGTCGCGCCAGCCGTCGTCGAAGGTGATCGCGCACGCGCGCTCGGGCAGCGGCCGGCCCGACCCCAGGCGGTCCGCGATCTCGTGGAGCGGCAGCACGCGGAACTCGTCGCGCAGCCAGTCGAGGTGGCGGCCGAACGTCTCCGGGGCGACGTACATGCCGTCCTCGACCGCGTCGCGCCGCGCCTCGGGCGCGGGCAGCACGCGGTGGTACATGAGCACGACCGCGCGCGAGCCGTCGAGTTGCCGGCGGGCGCGCCTGGACGCGCCCAACGCCACGTGGGCGAGCGCGAGGCCGCGGCGCGCGAGGTCTCGCAGGCTCATGCGCGCGGCGACCGGGACGGGACGTCGGGCGGCGCGTCAGGCCGCCTGCAACCCATCGGCGAGCTCGCGCTCGGGGAGGCGCTCCGCCGCGGCGAGACGCTCGAGCACCTCGCCGGCCGGCGCGAAGCGGCCGCGCTCGAGGAGCGCCCGCACGCGGCCTTCGACGCGGTCGAGGTTGTAGTAGTGATTGACGCGGACCTTCCAGCTCGTCTCGAAGCGCGGCTGCTCGTGGTCGATCTCCCACGGGTGGAGATACAGCATCGCGGGCTCGCCCGCGCCCTGGAGCCGGCCGAAGCCCCAGCGGAACAGCGCGGGCGGCAAGAAGCGCAGGTAGGCGCCGCCGGCGAGCGGGACGCGCAGCGGGCCGACGTCGACCGTCGTCAGCGGGAACTCGCGGATCGCGAGCCCGTTCGGGAGCCGCAGCACGAGCGGGCGCCGCGCGAAGCGCGGAATGCCGTAGCGGTAGTGGCGGATCGGGAAGATGGAGGAGTCGTAGGCGAAGCCCTCCTCCGCGAGGATCTCGAGCGCCCAGAGCGAGTCCTCCGTGACGGAGAAGCTCGGCGCGCGGTAGCCCGCGACGGCCACGCCGGCGGCGTCCTCGATCGCGGCCCGCGCGCGCTGCACGTCTTCCCGGAAGCGCACCGGACCCATTCGGTAGACGATCTCGTGGCCGTAGCCGTGGCAGGCGATCTCGTGGCCGCGGCCCGCGACCTCGCGCACGAGCGTCGGGTGGCGCTCCGCCACCCAGCCGAGCACGAAGAACGTCGCGCGGCTGCCGGTCGCGTCGAACAGGTCGAGCAGCCGGCGCGTCGAGTCGGCGACCCGGGACGGCTGCTCGCCCCAGCGGCTGCGGTCCACGAGGTGCTCGAAGTTCGAGACCTGGAAGTGCTCTTCCAGGTCGACGCTCAGGGCCTGGAGCGACATCCGCTCAGAGGCCCCGGAACAGCACCACCGTCTTCACGGTGTGGAACAGGATGACGAGGTCCAGGAAGAGCGAGCGGCGCATCACGTAGTAGAGGTCGAGGCCGAGCTTGCTCTCGAAGTCCTCGATGTCGTTCACGTAGCCGTGGCGCACCTGCGCCCAGCCGGTGAGGCCGGGCTTGCGCGCCGTGCGCAGCCCGAACAGCGGGGAGCGGGCGTTCAGGAGATCCATGAACTCCGGTCGCTCCGGGCGCGGGCCGACGATGCTCATGTCGCCGACGAGGATGTTCCAGAACTGCGGGACCTCGTCGAGGCGGGTCTTCCGCAGGAAGCGGCCGACGCGCGTGATGCGGGGGTCGCGCGCGCTGGTGAACGTCGGACCGTGGGACTCGGCGTCGACCGTCATCGTGCGGAGCTTCAGCAGCTCGAACGAGCGCCCGTGCAGCCCCACGCGCTCCTGCCGGAAGAAGATCGGGCCCTTCGAGTCGAGGCGGATCGCGACGGCCGCGAGCGCCAGGACCGGGAGCGAGCACGCCAGCCCGATCGAGGAGATCGCGACGTCCATGCCGCGGCGAACGGCCTCGGCGAGCGGGCTGACCCTGAACCCCTCGTTGAAGATCAGGTAGCTCGGCCGCAAGCGCCGCACGAACACGCGGCCGGTCACCCGCTCGTAGAACGAGACGCCCGACTCGATGTGGACGCCGTGGAGCTTCGCGTGGAGGAGCTGGTCGGCCGGGAAGTAGGCCTCGCGGTCCGTGCTGGCGACGACGATCGCGTCGATGTGGATGGCGGAGAGGATCTTCTCGAGCTCGTGCGCCGGCCCGACGACCGGATACCCGTCCGTGCTCTCCCAGTCGTCGTCTTCCTCGTCCTTGAGGAAGCCCACGAGCTCGACCCCGGGCAGGCTCTTGTCCACCGTGATCGCCTGGGCGACGGCCAGCCCCACGTCGCTGCGCCCGAGGATGAGGACGCGCGTCCGGAAGAGGGGCAGCCGCGCGAGGAACTGGAACAGGACGCGCCCGACCGCGAGGAACGGGAAGTACAGCGCCGCCGCGGTGGCGAGGGTGGCGACGACCCCCGGCGGCGTCGGGATCGCGAAGTGCAGCACGACGGCTGCGACGAAGGCGATGCCCATGGTGGAGAGCAGCGCACGCAGCGTGCCCTCGACGCTGCGCAGGTTCTCGGGCCGGTAGGCGTCGCACAGCGTGAGCGAGAGGAAGCAGGCAGATCCCCCCGCGGCCACGGAGCCCCAGTACGCCGCGGGGTGGCACGGCAGGATCGAGTTCGACCAGGTGAGCGCGGCGGCTGCGAGGAACGCGACGGCGTCGAGCGCGATGGCGGCGACGGCCACCGGCGCCGAGGGGTGTCTGGCGTAGTAATTCATCCGCGCCGCGTCCCCTTTCCCGCCTGAACGACCGCAACCGAAAGCAAAGCCCGCGAGGACCGGGACCCCAGGTATGTGTCGTGCCGGGGGATAAAGTGACAGGCCGCACCAAGTTCAGCCAACCCGGCGGACTCGCAAGCCTTCTTGTCACCCGAACGCACCCGTCCCGTCACCCCCGGTGTGCCGAAACGCGCGTAGGCGTTTTTCCCTAAGGCTTCCCGGCGTCTACCGGGGCCGATGCATCAGCCGCCGGCTCGAATGCGTTAGGTTGGCCCGCGTGCGCGTCGAGGAGGTCGAGCCGGGCGAGGAATGGGACGCCTTCGTCGAGCGGGCGCCGGGCGCCCACCTCGGGCACGCGGGCGCGTGGGCCCCGGTGCTGCGCGACGCGTACGCGCTGCGCGCGCGTTGCCTGGTCGCGCGGGACGGCGACGGCCGTGCGGCGGGCGTCCTGCCGCTCGTCGAGCACCGGAGCCTGCGGGGCGCGCGCGAGCTCGTGTCGCTCCCCTTCCACGACGTCGCCGGGATCCTGGCGTCGAGCGAAGGGGCCGCCGAGGCCCTCGTGCAGGAGGCGCTGCGCCTGACGGGCGCGCTCGGTTGCCGGGCGCTCGAGCTGCGCCAGGTCGACCCTCTCCCCGGTCGCGGCCCC
>DATAGA010000198.1:0-2733 GCA_036257215.1 Myxococcota bacterium | reverse complement strand
CGCTCGCCCGGGAACGGAGCGACGGCGACGCGCACCGGGATGCCCGGCCGGACGAGGGCCACCGCGCTCTCGGGCAGGTAGAAGAGGAGCTGGAGCCGGTCGATCGCGTCGATCTGGACGAGGTCGGTGCTGCGGCGCAGGCGGTCGCCGGGCGAGACGAGCAGCGCGCCCATCAGGCCGTCGAAGGGGGCGCGGATCTGCGTGCGCTCGAGCTCGACGCGCGCCACCTCGACTTGCGCGCGCGCCACGGCCAGCTCCGCCGCCGCGCGCTCGAGCGCCGCCGCAGAGGAGACGTCCTGGCGCTGCAGCGTCGAGGTGCGCCGGTGCGTCGCCGCGGCGAGCGCAAGCGACGCCTCGGCCTCTGCGACCTCGGCGCGCTGCTCGTCGTCGCGCAGCGAGAAGAGCACGCGCCCCTTCTCGACGCGCTCGCCCTCGGCGAAGCCGATCGACTCGAGCACCGTCTCGAGCTCGGGACGCACCACGACCGAGTACTCGGACGCGAGCTGCCCGGGGATCGCGACCAGGTTGCGCAGCAGCTCGGGGCGGACCGTGACGAGCTCCACCACCGCGGCGGGCGGACCTTCGTCCGCTTCCGAGCCCGGGCCGCCCGCGTCGGAGCCGCCGCAGGCGGCCGCGACCGCCAGGGCGAGCGCGGCGAGCGGCGTCCGCGCGAGGGCGAGCGCCGTCCGCGGCGCCAGCCCCCGGCGCGGTCGCGCGTGCGGCCGGAGGCCCGGGCGGAGCATAGGCGAGAGAGGCTATCGAAGGCGCCGGAGCGCGGGTAGCGCGAGGCGCCCGCGGTATGCTCGCCGCCATGCGCACGAACCTCGGTCTCTTCCTCCAGAAGCGCGCGCAGCTCTCGCCCGGGATGGAGGCGCTCGTCGAGGTCGAACGCGGCCGCCGCTTCACGTACGCCGAGCTCGACCGACGCGCCAACCAGCTCGCCCACGCGCTCGCGGCGCAGGGCGTGCGGCCGGGCGACCGCGTCGCGCTGCTGCTTCCCAACGGGGTCGAGTACGTCGAGTCCTACTTCGCGCTCGCGAAGCTCGGCGCGGTGATGGTGCCGCTCAACTGGCGGCTCGTGCCCGACGAGCTCGACTTCATCGTGAAGGACGCCGGCGCTGCCGCGCTGGTGTACGACGCGGACTTCGACGCGACCGTCGCAGCGCTGCGGACCGCGAGCTCGCCGCTGCGCCTCTTCGTCCGCGCCGGCGGCCGCGGCGCGCCGGCGGACGGATCTCTCGACTACGACGCGCTGCGCGGCGCCGCCGCGTCGACGCCGCTCCCGTGCGAGGCCGGGCCCGACGACCTCCTCTTCATCATGTACACGTCGGGGACGACCGGTCTGCCCAAGGGCGTGATGCACACGCACGGCACGATGGCCGCGGCGTCGACCACGATCAACCTGACCTCCGACCTCCGCTACGGCGACCGCTACCTGCTCGTGCTCCCGCTCTTCCACGTCGGCGCGCTCACTCCGCTGACCTCGGGGATCCACCGCGGCGCGACGCTCGTGATGATGCGAGGGTTCGACCCGGCGCGGATCTTCCCGCTGATCGAGGCCGAGCGGATCACGACGGGCCTCGCGGTGCCGGCGATGCTGAACTTCATGCTCGCGGCCGGGAAGCCCGAGGCCCACGACCTCGGCACGCTGCGCTGGATCATGAGCGGCGCGGCGCCCGTGCCGCCCGCGCTGATCGAGCGCTACGCGGAGCTCGGCATCGAGGTCCACCAGGTGTACGGGCTCACGGAGTCGTGCGGCCCCGCCTGCCTGATCTCCCCCGAGGCCGCGCTCGCCAAGGTCGGCTCTACCGGCCCGGCGTTCTTCCACACCGACGTGCGCGTCGTCGACGATACGGGCCGCGACGTCGCGCCCGGCGCCATCGGCGAGGTGCTGGTGCGCGGCGAGCACGTGATGAAGGGCTACTGGAAGCGGCCCGACGCGACGGCCGAGGTCCTCCGCGACGGCTGGCTCCACACCGGCGACCTCGCGACCGTCGACAAGGAAGGCTGCGTCTACATCCAGGACCGCAAGAAGGACATGATCATCTCGGGCGGCGAGAACGTGTACCCGGCCGAGGTCGAGGCCGTGCTCGCGAGACACCCAGACGTCCTCGAGTGCGCGGTGATCGGGATGCCGTCGGCGCGCTGGGGCGAGTCCGCCGCCGCCGTGGTGGTGCTCAAGCAGGGCTGCAGCGTCGCCGCCGACGACGTGATCGCGTTCTTCCACGGCAAGCTCGCCCGCTACAAGGTCCCGCGCGTCGTCGAGTTCGTGGAGCAGATCCCGCGCAACCCGACGGGCAAGGTGCTCAAGCGCGTGCTGCGCGAGCGCTTCCCGGGACCCGCGCCGGAATGAGCGCCCGCGGCGCCGCCGACGGCGCCCTCCACGTCGCGTGTCTCGACCTCGAGGGCGTCCTCGTCCCCGAGATCTGGATCAACGTCGCCGAGCGCACCGGGATCCCCGAGCTGCGGCGCACGACGCGCGACGAGCCCGACTACGACAAGCTGATGCGCTACCGCCTCGGCATCCTCGACGAGCGCGGCATCAAGCTGCCCGACATCGAGCGCGCAATCGGCGCGATGGGCCCGCTGCCCGGCGCGCGCGAGTTCCTCGACTGGCTGCGCGAGCGCATGCCGGTGGTGATCCTCTCGGACACGTTCGCGCAGTTCGCGGCGCCGCTCGTGCGCCAGCTCGGCTGGCCGGCGCTCTTCTGCCACCGGCTCGAGGTCGCACCG
>DATAGA010000010.1:0-4792 GCA_036257215.1 Myxococcota bacterium | reverse complement strand
ACCCGCACGGCCGCGGACGGTAGCGAACCCCCACGTGGGGACGTTCCGTTTCGCGGTGGAGCGTCCCCAACGCGCTGGACTAGCCGCCCTCCAGCGCTTCGCGGAGTGTGGCCTTGAGCTCGGCGTCGTCCCAGGGCTTCGGGATCAGCGCGCGCACGCCGAGGCGGCGGACCTCGTCGAGGTCGATCTCGCCGGCCCAGCCGGTGAGAAGAAAGCAAGGAAGTTCGGGCCAGTGCGAGACGACCTCTCGAATCAGGTCGAGGCCGCTCGCGGTCGGCATCTTGTGGTCCGTGAGGAGCAGGTCGACGCCGCGCTCGCGCAGCGTGCGCAGCGCGGCCGGCACCGAGTCGACCGCGACGATCTCGTAGCCCTCGCGGCGGAGCGTGCGCTGGAGGGCCGCGAGGATGCCCGGCTCGTCGTCGACGGCCAGCAGCACCGGCCGCGGCGCGCCAGTCCGGCGGCCCGCACCCGCGCCCACGGTTCCGGACCGGCTCACGGGAGGGGCTCGCTGCCCCCGGCCTCCCCCCCGTCGCGAGGCAGGACGATGCGGAAGGTGGTGCCGACGCCGAGCTCGCTCTCGACGTGCAGCGTGCCGCCGTGGCGCTTCACGATGTTGTACGCGATGGAGAGCCCGAGGCCCGTCCCGACGCCGACCTCCTTCGTCGTGAAGAAGGGCTCGAACACGCGGTCGACGGCCTCGGGTGCGATCCCGACGCCGTCGTCGGAGACCTCGATCAGGACGCCGTAGGGCACCGCCCGCGTGCGCAGGCGGATCTCGCCCGGCCGCCCGCGCTCGGCGCCCGCCTCCTGGATCGCCTGGTAGGCGTTGACCAGCAGGTTCATGAACACCTGCTTCAGCTGCATCGGCCAGCAGCGGATCGGCGGGACGTCCTCGTAGGCGCGCGTCAGCACGGCGGCGTGCTTCATCATGGTCCACACGATGTTCGCGGTGGAGTCGAGGCACTCGTTCACGTCGGCGAGCGTGCGGTCGCTCCCGTCCGGGTGCGAGAACGCGCGCAGGTCCTGCACGATGTGGCGGATGCGCTCCGAGCCCTCCAGCGACTCGCGCACCGCCTTGGCGCAGTCCTCGAGCAGGTAGGCCGCGTCGACCTCGTCGGCGACGGCCTCGAGCCGCTCGCCGACACGGTGCTGCTCCTCCACGTCGCCGCCCTCGCCGGCCTTGCGCAGCGCCTGCACCTCGTCCCAGACGCGGCGCAGGTCCTGCACGTACTCGCCGAGCTGGAACAGATTGGCGTGGATGAAGCCCATCGGGTTGTTGATCTCGTGCGCGACGCCCGCCGCGAGCTGGCCGATGGAGGCCATCTTCTCCGACTGCAGCACCTGGCGCTGGAGCTGCTTGATCTCGGTCAGGTCCTGGAAGATCACGATCGCGCCGCGGCGCGAGCCGTCGCCGTCGACGAGCGGCGCGCACGAGGTGCCGATCGGCACGCGCTCGCGCCCGCCGCGCAGGATCGTGCCCTCGGCGCCGCGGAAGCGGACGCCCTCGCGCAGCGTGCGCTCGACCAGCCCCTCGCGCAGCGGCCCCTCGAACCAGTCCCACAGGCTCGCGCCTGGGAGCGCCCCGGCCGGCGCGCCGAGGATCCGCTCCGCGGCCGGGTTGGCGAAGCTCACCGTCCCGTCGATCTCGACGACGACGAGCGCGCTGTTCATGTTCTGGATGATGTTCTCGGTGTAGCGGCGCAGGTCATCGACCTGGCGCGTCAGCTCCTCCGTGCGGGTCACCTCGGAGAGCACGAGCAGCACGCGGCCGTCCTCGTCGAGGCGCTGCGCCCGCACGTCGAACGCGCGGGGGGCGCCCTCTGCGTCCATGCGCGCG
The DNA here is from genome assembly GCA_036257215.1 of Myxococcota bacterium. GTDB lineage: Bacteria > Myxococcota_A > UBA9160 > UBA9160 > UBA6930 > DATAGA01. The sequence continues at coordinate 2,955 of DATAGA010000010.1, read as the reverse complement.
ACGCGCGGGGCGGGCGAGCCGCCGCGCGCGGCGCGCTCGATCGCGGCCGCGACGGCACCGCCCGCGAGCAGCGAGGGCGGCAGCACCGCCTGGAGCGGGCGTCCGGCCGCCTCGCGCGGCGCGACGCCGAAGAGCCGCGCGAGCTCGGGGTTGGAGGTGACGACGCGGCCGCGCGGATCGACGACCGCGACCCCGGCCGGCAGCTCCTCGACGATCGCCTCGTGCAGGCGCTCGAGCCAGCGGATGCGCTGCTCCGCCGCGCCGCGCTCGGCCGCCGCGCGGTGGCGCTGGATCTGCTCCAGCGCGGCCATCGGGAGCAGCTCCTCGTAGGCGGCCGTGAGCGCCACGCAGTCCGCGGCGCCGCGGCGGAACCACGCCAGCGCGCCGGCCTCGTCGGCATCCCGCGCGACGACGAGGGCCGGGGGATCGCCGACCCGGCGCGCCGCGAGCAGGCGCTGCGCGGCGTCGCGCAGGGCGCCGTCGAGCACCACGAGGTCCACGTCCCCCGCGCGCATGCGCCGCAGCAGGACCGCCGGATCGACGTCCTCGTCCACGCGCACGTCCGGCCCGAGCCGCGCGAGGCCGCGGCGCGTGCGCTGCATCAGCTCGCCCGCCCGCTCGGCGAGGAGCGCGATGCGGATGGCCGGCTCCCCGGGCGCACCTTCGGCGCGGGCCGGGCTCCCCGATCGCTCCAACGTTCGCTTCTCCCGGGCGCGCGGGAAAGGCGTCGCGCGCGACGCAGGGGGTTCCGGAAGCTACCGGATCGCGGGCCCCGACGAAAGCGCGCGCCCGGGCCGCAGGGAGTGGCGCGCGAGCTTGCGATAGAGGGTGGAGCGGCCGATGCCGAGCCGGCGTGCGGCCTCGGTTGCGTCTCCGCCGCACTCGAGCAGCGCGCGCTCGAGCGCGCAGCGCTCGTAGGCGTCGAGGTCGAGCGGGATGTGCGCGGGCGGCGCCTCGCGCTCCGCCGCGGCCGGCACGCCGAGGGGGAGGTCCGCGGCGCGCAGCCGCGGCCCGCGCGCCAGCGCCAGGGCCGATTCGATCGCGTTCTCGAGCTCGCGCACGTTGCCCGGCCACGCGTAGCGCGCGAGGCGCTCGAGCGCGTCGGGCTCGAGCTCGAGCCCGGGCTGCCCGGGACGGGCGTGCTTCGCGAGGAAGTGGGCGGCGAGGAGCGGCACGTCCTCCATGCGCTCGCGCAGCGGCGGCACGTCGATGCGCACGACGTTGAGCCGGTAGTAGAGGTCGAGCCGGAAGCGCCCCTCCTCCACCATCGCCGCGAGGTCGCGGTTCGTCGCGGCGATCACGCGGATGTCGACCGGCACGGCGTCGCTGCCGCCGACCGGGCGCACTTCGCGGCTCTGGAGCGCGCGCAGGAGCCGCGCCTGCATCGCGAGCGGGATCTCGCCGACCTCGTCGAGGAAGAGCGTGCCGCGGTGCGCGCGGCGGAATAGCCCCGGCGCGCCGACCGCGCCGGTGAAGGCGCCGCGCTCGTGGCCGAACAGCTCGCTCTCGATGATCGACTCGGGCAGCGCGCCGCAGTCGACGGGCACGAAGGGACCCGCGCTGCGCGGGCTCGCCGCGTGGAGGGCACGCGCCACGAGCTCCTTGCCGGTGCCGCTCTCGCCCTGCAGGAGGACGTTGCTCTCGTTGTGGCGCAGGCTCTCCACCTTGCGCTGGAGCGCCCGCAGCCGCGCGGAGCGGCCGACCAGGGACGGCGCCCCGCCGCGCTCGCGCAGCTCGCGTTCGAGCTCGCGGTTGCGCCGCACGAGCTGGCGCCGCTCGACCGCCTGACGCACCGCGGCGCGCACGCGGTGCACGTCGTCGAACGGCTTCGCGAGGTAGTCGAAGGCGCCGCGGCGCATGCAGCCGACCGCGCTCTCGACCGTCGCGTGCCCGGTCATGACGATCACCTCGACCTCGAGCGCCTCGCGGGCGGCGTGGTCGAGCAGCTCGAGCCCGCTCGCCTCGCCGAGCATCAGGTCCACCAGAACGACGTCCAGTGCCGGATCGTCGAGCAGCGGGCGCGCGTCGGCGACGCTGCGCGCGCAGCGCACCTCGTGGCCTTCCGGGCGCAGGATGCGCTCGAGCGCGCGGAGCAGGAGCTCCTCGTCGTCCACGACGAGGACCGCACCGCGGCCGCGTTCCGCGCGCGCCGCCTCGTCCCGCAGCGCCGGCTCGGGCCTCATGGCGGCCCTATCGGCCCCGAAAAGGGCCCCCTTGAGGCCGTGATTAGTCTTGTCGGCTCGCGTGACGCAGCGTACACTCGGCGCCCGTCTTCCCCCTACGGAGACGCAGGCTGCGCGACACGCACGTCCTCGTCATCGACGACGAGGAGCTCTACCGCAGGGCCCTCGAGCGAATCCTCACCCGAGTCGGCCACCGAGTATCGAGCGCTCGCGACGCCAGCGAGGCGATGGCCGTCGTCGCGGCCGAGCCCTTCGACCTCGTGCTGTGCGACGTGCGCATGCCGGGCATCCACGGGCTCGAGCTGATCCGCCAGATCCACGACCTGCACCCCGACCTGCCGTGCATCGTGGTAACGGGCTACGGCAGCGCGGAGGCCTCGATCGAGGCGCTGCGCGCGGGCGCCTTCTGGTACCTCGAGAAGCCCTTCGACCAGACCAGCCTCGACGTCGTGCGCCGGCTGGTGGACCAGGCGATCGAGCACGGCCGGCTCAAGGCCGAGAACCGGATGCTCCAGCGCCAGCTGCGCACCCGTTACGGCTTCGAGAGCATCGTGGGGACGAGCCCACGCCTGCGCCAGGCGCTCGAGATCGTCGAGCGCGTCGCGGACACGGACAGCACGGTGCTCCTCACGGGCGAGAGCGGCACCGGCAAGGAGCTCTTCGCCCGGGCGCTGCACTACAACAGCCGCCGCGCGGACCGCCTGCTCGTGACCGTGAACTGCGGCGCGATCCCCGAGGAGCTGCTCGAGTCGGAGCTCTTCGGCCACGTGCG
>DATAGA010000002.1:0-5380 GCA_036257215.1 Myxococcota bacterium | reverse complement strand
CCGCGCACGCGTACCGCGTCGCCGTTCGCGAGCGAGCGGACGACGCCCTCGTACTCCGGGAGCGCCGGCTCGGCGAGGACCTGGAGGCCCGCGAGACAGGAGCCGTCGTTCACGACGAGGAACGAGCGCTCCTTCGCGTGGCGCGCGGAGCGCACCCAGCCCGCGACCGTCACCTCGCCGCCCGCCGCCTCGCGCCGCAGCAGCGCCGCGATGCGCTCCTCCGTCACGAGCCGCGTCCCCCCGTCACGACACGAGCCCGCGCGCGAGCGCCTCGCCGCGCGCGAGGAGACGCTCCGCGGCGTCGGGCACGAGCGTCGACTGGAGCACCTCGTACTTCAGGTGCGCGTCCCGCTCCGCGAAGTTGCGCGGGTGCGGGAGATAGCGCATCCAGCCGTTCGCGATCGAGACGACGGCCGCGCGCGGCGCCGGCGCGCGCCGCTTCCAGTCGAGCCCGACGTCGACGGTGGCCTCGAGCGGGAGCGCGAGCAGCAGCGCGTCGGCGAGGCGCAGCACCTGGAGCTCGACCTCGGGCTTCGGCGAGAAGGCGAAGCGCGCCGCCGTGCGGTCGCGCAGGTAGCGGCGCACGCGCGCGAGGCGCTCGCGCCGCTCGCCGGGCGGGTAGCCCTTCGTGCGCTCGCGCTCCATCGCGAAGAGCTGCGCGGTGCCGAGGGCGGCGGCGTCGGGCAGGTCGAGGGCGGCGAGCGCGGCGCGCCGACTCCGATCGTCGGCCTCCCAGGTGGGAATCGCGATCCGGTCCGACGCCGCGCCGATCGCGACGTCGGCGCGCGTCTCGAGCGACGCCGCCGCGTCGCCGACGGCCGCGCCGAGCTCGCGCCCGAGCTCGCGGCAGCGCTCGTAGTCGACGCCCGCGCTCTGGCCCGCGACGGCGAGGTCGAGCAGGCCCCGCGTGCGCGGGTCGACGTCGGCGTGCGCGCCGAGCGCGAAGATCGGGTTCGCGCCCGGCAGGCGGGCGGCGATCGCCTCGCCGGCCGCGGCGACCCAGTCGGCCGAGTACCGGAGGTTGTCGTGGCCGAGCGCCGTCGGATGGCAGCCGTGGACGTACAGCACGGCGAGCGGCGTCCCGTCGGCGCGGTCGACGCGCGCGACGAGCACCTCGCGGTCGAGCGGCCCGTCGGCCACGCGGCGGTTGCGCCCGATCGAGGCCTCCGCCCGGCCGAGGCCGAAGCGCGCCGGAGCGGCGGCCGCGACCGCCCGCGCGCCGGCCTCGACCACCGCGTCGAAGAGCGGCGCGACGTAGGGCTCCGGCTCGCGACCCGCGAGCAGCGCCCCGAAGCCCGTGTCCGGCCCCGCGTGCGTGTGGACGCAGCCGACGAGGATGCGCCCGGGCGCAACGCCGCTGCGCGCCGCGAGGCGCGCGCGCAGCTCGGCGGCCTGCTGCGGCGCGAGCAGGCACAGGTCGCACTCGACGAGGAGGACGTCGGCGTCGGCGGCGAGGTAGAGGGCGCGGGCGTGGAGCGGGTCGAGCGTTCCCTCCGCGACGCCGGTGCGCGCGCCGTAGCCCATCATCGGAACGCCGAGGGGCGGCGCGAACGCCAGCGCGCTGGTCCCGGCCCGCAGCCCGCGCATCCCCGCCTCCCGACGCCTCGGAAGGGTGGGCTCTGGCTCCGCTCTCCACAACTCGTCCGCCAGGCTCCGGGTCGACTAGACTCGGCGCGTGGCGCGTGCGTTCGGAGCGGAGTCGACCGCGCGGGAGGTGATCCAGGGGATCGACCTGCGCGGGCGGCGCGCCCTCGTGACGGGCGGCTCCGGCGGGCTCGGCGAGGAGACGGCGCGGGCGCTCGCGTCGGCCGGCGCGGACGTGACGATCACGTGCCGCGACCGCGCGAAGGGCGACGCGGCGCTGGCCCGGATCCGCGCGGCGCTCGGGGGCGCGGGCGGCGCGGTCGACGCGCTGCCGCTCGACCTGGCGTCGCCGGCGGGCGTGCGCGACTTCGCGAAGCGCGTGCTCGCGCGCGGCGGGCCGCTCCATCTGCTCGTGAACAACGCGGGCGTCATGGCGTGCCCGCTCGCGCGCACGGCCGAGGGCTACGAGCTCCAGTTCGCGACCAACCATCTGGGCCACTTCCTGCTGACGGGCCTCCTCGCGGACGCTCTGCGCGCCGGCGCGCCGGCGCGGATCGTGAACGTGAGCTCCAACGGGCACCGCTTCTCGCCGGTCGTCTTCGACGACGTCCACTTCGAGCGGCGCCCCTACGACAAGTGGGCCGCGTACGGCCAGTCGAAGACGGCGAACGTGCTCCACGCGGTCGAGCTCGACCGCCGCCTCCAGCGGGCGGGCGTGCGCGCGTTCGCGCTCCACCCGGGCGGCATCGTGACGGAGCTGGGTCGTCACCTGACGCCCGACGACATCGAGCAGATCCGCGCGCGAAGCTCGGGGGGCGGCGGCTTCGCCTGGAAGAGCGTCGAGGCGGGCGCCGCGACGTCGGTCTGGGCCGCGACGGCGCCCGAGCTCGATGGGCGCGGCGGCATCTACCTCGAGGACTGCGGGATCGCGCGCCCCAAGACCTCGGACGAGACGCCCACCGGGTACGCTGCCTGGGCCGTGGACCCCGAGGCCGCGGCGCGGCTCTGGACGCTTTCCGAGGACCTGGTGGGCGAGCGCCTCGCGCCGTAGGCGCCGAGCCCGAACGGCCCGGCACGAGGAGGGCGCGCCTGGACGACCCCGGCCTCTGCACGGAGCGCGAGCTCACCGCGCCCGTCGACCTGTGCACGCCCGGCGGCGAGCTGAACCCGGCCGCGGTCGGCTGGTCGCGCGTCCCGCTCCACCGCTGCAACCTCTCGGGCCACCCGCTGCGCAAGAAGCGCTGGGACTACTGGTGCGTCACTTCGGCGACGCATCTCCTCTCGCTGACCTATACCGACCTCGACTACGTCGGGCTCGCGAGCGCGTGGGTGCTCGTCTACGAGACGCGCCGCGTGGTGGAGGCGCAGGCGCTCGTCCCGCTCGCGCGCGGGTTCGCGCAGCCCGCGCGCGTCGCGGGCGGCGACGTGAGCTTCGGGCAGCGCTCGCTCACGCTCGCGATCCGCGAGGAGCCCGATGCGACGCGGCTCGAGGTCGCGTTCGCCGGCCGCGGCGTCCCCGTCGTGGCCGACGTGCGCGTCGCGAAGCCCGCCGGTCACGAGAGCCTCTCGGTGGTCGTGCCGTGGAGCGCGACACGCTTCCAGTACACCTCGAAGCACAACACGCGCCCCGCGACGGGTGCGGTCGCCGTGGGCGGCGATCGGCTGGCCTTCGGTCGCGAGAACGGCGCGTTCGGCTGCCTCGACTACGGCCGCGGCGTGTGGCCGTACCGCTCGTCGTGGAACTGGGCTTCGGCCTCCGGCACGGCGGGTGGGCGATTGGTCGGGCTCAACCTCGGCGGACGCTGGACCGACGGCACCGGGTCCACCGAGAACGGCCTCTGCCTCGACGGCCGGCTGCACAAGCTCTCCGAGGACCTCGTCTGGGAGTACGACCGCGGCGACTGGATGGCGCCCTGGCGCATCCGCACGCCGCGCTCGAAGCGCGTCGATCTCGCCTTCCGGCCCTTCTTCCACAAGCCCTCGCGCGTCGAGCTCGGCGTGGTGGGCAGCGAGCTGCACGTCTGCTTCGGCCGCTTCGAGGGTACGGTGGTGGGCGACGACGGTGCGCCTGTCGAGCTCGCCGACCTCGTCGGCTGGGCCGAGGAGCATCGCGCGCGCTGGTAGCTCCGCGGCCGCGCCCGCTACCGTCCTGTCCATGCCGACGCCGACGGCCTCGACCGACGCGCAGCGCTGGGACCCGGACGCCTACGAGCGCCACGCGCGCTTCGTCTCGGAGCTCGGCGCGGGGGTGGTGGAGCTCCTCGCCCCGCAGCCGGGCGAGCGCATCCTCGACCTCGGCTGCGGCGACGGCTTCCTGACCGAGCGACTCGCCGCGCTCGGCTGCGACGTCGTGGGCGTCGACGCGAGCGCCGAGCAGGTCGCGGGTGCGCGCAAGCGCGGCGTCGACGCGCGCGTCGCGCGCGCCGAGGCGCTGCCCTTCGAGGCCGAGTTCGACGCCGTCTTCTCGAACGCGGTGCTGCACTGGGTGCGAGACGCCGCCGGCGCGATCGCGGCCGTGCATCGGGCGCTCCGCCCGGGCGGCCGCTTCGTCGGCGAGCTCGGCGGGGACGGCTGCGTGGCTCGGATTCGCGCCGCGCTCTGCGCGGCCCTCGCGCCCCGCGGCCTCGACGGCGCCGCGCTCGACCCCTGGTTCTTCCCGACGGCGGAGGTCTACGCCGACCTCCTCGCGCGCGGCGGCTTCGCGGTGGAGTCGATCGCTCTCTTCCCGCGCCCGACGCCGCTCCCGGGCGACGTCGCCGACTGGCTCGAGACGTTCGCGCAGCCCTTCCTCGCGCCGCTCCCGGGCGAGGCGCGCCGTCCCGTGCTCGAGGACGTGCGCGAGCGGCTGCGCCCGGCGCTCTACGACCCCGAGCGCGGCTGGACCGCCGATTACGTCCGGCTGCGCTTCCGCGCCATCCGGACCTGACCCGACCGCGCCGCCCAACCGTCGGTCGAACGGCGTTCAGTCGAGCTCCTCGGCGGCCGATGAGACGGGCGTGCAGGCGCCGGCAGACGAGGCGGCAGTTCGAATCCTGGTGGTGGCGGAGCTCGCGGATGGCGAGCGCGCGCAGCTCGACGCGCTCGCGCTGCGCGGCTTCCGCGTCGCCGCGCTGCGCGACCCGCTCGCCGCGCTGCACACGCTCCGGCGCGACGGCGCGGACGTCGTCGTGCTCGGTCTCCCGCTCGCCGGTGCGGACCCGGTCGCCGTCTGCGCGGCGCTGAAGGAGGGCCCCGAGCCGCCGGCCCTCCTGCTCGCGGACGCGTCGGGCCAGGCGCCGGCGCTTGCGGCGGCGCTGCCGGAAGGGCGCGGCCCCGACGCCGCCGCGCCGCGCCCGCTCGACGCCGCGAAGCTCGCGCTCGCGATCCACGAGTGCCTGCGCGCGGGCGAGAGCGAGGACGCTGGCGCCTGCGGCGTCTCGCTCGCCGAGCTCCTCGTCGACCGCAAGCGCGCGCGCGCCAGCGAGGTGATCGAGCTGCGCGCCGCGGGCGTCTGCACCGCCATCCACCTGCGCGAGGGCGACCCGATCTTCGCGGAGGGCGGCTCGCTGCAGGAGACGCTCGGGCGCCAGCTCGTGCGCCGCGGGGAGCTCTCTCACGACGAGTACGCGCGGGTCGTCGCGCGCATGACCGAGGCCGTGATCCAGCACCAGTCGCTCCGGCTCGGCGAGGTGCTCGTCGAGCTCGGCCTCCTCTCTCCGGCCGAGGTGTACGACGCGCTCGCCCTCCAGGTGCGCGAGAAGATCGTCGCCTGCTTCCAGTGGGAGCGCTTCGGCTACGACGTGCACGACTCGCTCGC
>DATAGA010000001.1:0-8856 GCA_036257215.1 Myxococcota bacterium | reverse complement strand
CGAGCAGGTGCTCCTCCGGCTCGATGCCGTGGCGCTCGAAGTCGGCGAACAGCTCTTCTTCCGTCTCCCAGAGCGGGTGGAGCACGAAGTCCGGCTCGCCCCGGGCGCAGGCCGCGGCCAGCGCCGCCAGGGCCCCTGCGTCCTCGGGCCGGAACCGGCGGATCGCCATCACCGCGAGTATACGCCCGCCGCGCCACGGTGTGCGGGCGCGCGGGCCGCGGTAGTATCCGACCCCTGCGTTTCACCGCGCCGCCAGCGGCGCCGGAGGCATCCGAGTCATGGGGAAGAAGGCCAAGGCCGTCGTCTGCCGGGAATGGAACAAGCCCGTCGTCGTCGAGGAGATCCAGGTCGAGTCGCCCCGCCGCGGCGAGGTGATGGTGCAGATCAAGGCGTGCGGCGTGTGCCACAGCGACCTCTCCGGCACGAACGGCACCATCCCGCTGCCGCCGCCGACCGTCCTCGGGCACGAGGCCGCGGGCGTGATCGCCGAGGTGGGCGAGGGCGTGACGGACATCGCGGTCGGCGACACCGTCGTCGTCTCCTGGATCCCGATCTGCGGCAAGTGCCCCTACTGCGTGCAGGGGCGCCCCGCGCTGTGCGACGTGTCCGCGCGCGCGACGCTGACCCTGCCCGACGGCACCAGCCGCTACAAGGACGCGAAGGGCACGACGCTCAACCACTTCGCGGGCACGGGCGTCATGACGGAATACGCGACGCTCCACCGCGACAACGTCGTCAAGATCGACGGCGACGTCCCGCTCGACAAGGCGGCGCTCGTCGGCTGCGCGGTGATGACCGGCGTCGGGGCCGCGCTCAACACGGCGAAGGTGCGCCCCGGCTCGTCCGTGGCGGTCTTCGGCGCCGGCGGCATCGGCCTGAACGTGATCCAGGGCGCCGCGCTCGCGGGCGCCGAGAAGATCATCGCCGTCGACCTCGAGGACAAGAAGCTCGAGTTCGCCGCCGTCTTCGGCGCGACCCACACGATCAACCCGACGACCCAGGGAGACGCGGTGCCGGCCATCATCGGCCTCACGGGCGGCGGCGCCGAGTACACGTTCGAGTGCGTCGGGGTGCCCAAGCTCATCGAGCAGGCGTTCACCGCCACCCGCAAGGGCGGGACCTGCGTCGTCGTCGGCGTCGCCAAGGCGACCGACCAGGTCACGCTCGGCGCGTTCCTGCTGCCGTTCCAGGAGAAGGTGCTCACCGGCTCCATGTACGGCTCGGCGCGGCCGTCCGTCGACTTCCCGCGGATCCTGAGCCTGTACAAGTCGCACCGCCTGAAGCTCGACGAGCTCGTGACCGCCACCTACAAGATCGAGGAGATCAACCGCGCGTTCGACGACATGCAGAAGGGCGTCAACGCGCGCGGCGTGATCTTGCTGTAGGAGGCCCATGCGGCGCGGCCGCTGGTGGCTCTGGGGCGCGCTCGCCCTCGCCCTGGTCCTCGGGGTCTGGTGGGTGGGACGCGTCCGGATCGAGCCGAAGAGCTGGCTCCGGGTGAACCTCGAGGGGGAGTACCTCGAGGGCGAGCTGTCGCCGTTCGCGCGCCTCGCGGGCCGCCGCGCGCATACGCTCGCCGCGGTCCTCTCCGAGCTCGCGAAGGCCGAGCGCGACGAGCGCATCGTCGGCGTGCTGTTCCGCGTGCGCGACCTCGACCTCGGCTGGGGCAAGGCGCAGGACCTGCGGCGCGCGATCACGCGGCTGCGCGAGCGCGGCAAGCGCACGCTCGCGTACGTCGAGCTCGAGCGGTACGGCCCGAACCTCGAGTACTACGTCGCGTCGGCGGCGGACGAGGTGTGGGTCGCGCCCGGGACGCACGCCCCCTTCGTCGGGCTCGCCGCGGAGTACCTCTTCCTCGGCGGCCTCTTCGAGAAGCTCGGCGTCGCGCTCGAGTACGAGCGCATCGGCAAGTACAAGACGGCCGCGGAGTCCCTTGCGGAGAAGTCCATGTCGGACGCGAACCGCGAGATGTCCGAGGCGCTGCTCGAGTCGATCCACGGGCAGTTCGTGAGCGACATCGCGGCCTCGCGCAAGATGACGCCCGAGGAGCTGAAGGCGGTGATCGATCAGGGCCCGGCGTCGCCGCGCGAGCTCGAGCGCGGCCGCCTGATCGACGGCGCCGCGTTCCTCGACGAGCTGCTCGAGCGCGAGCGCACGCCGCCGATCGTCGAGCTCTCGACCTACTCGCGCGTCGCGCCCGGGGACGTCGGCTTCGAGCCGCAGGCGACCTTCGCGCTCGTGTACGGGGCCGGCGCGGTGGTGACGGGCGGCAGCGGGCGCCCGACGAGCGGACCGGAGATGGGATCCGACGCGCTGGTCGAGGCGTTCGACGAGGCCAGCAAGGATCCTTCGATCCGCGCGATCGTCTTCCGGATCGACAGCCCGGGGGGCTCGCCGCTCGCCTCCGACCTGATCTGGCGGGCCGTGCGCCGGGCGCGTGACAAGGGCAAGCCCGTGATCGCGTCGCTTTCGGACATCGCCGCCTCGGGCGGCTACTACGTCGCGACGGCGGCCGACCGGATCGTGGCCGAGCCCGCGACCTTGACCGGCTCGATCGGCGTCTTCGTCATCCGTCCCGTGCTCGGAGGCGCGCTCGAGAAGATCGGCATCCACGTCGAGAGCCTGACGCGCGGGCGTCACGCCGACCTGCTGCTCGCCTCGCGGCCGCTCACGCCCGAGACGCGCGCGCGCGTCAAAGCCGACGTCCAGACGATCTACCGGCAGTTCGTCTCGCGCGTCGCCGAGGGCCGCGGCCTCGAGCCCCACGCCGTGAACGAGGTGGGCCGCGGGCGCGTGTGGACCGGCGCGCAGGCCAAGGAGCGCGGCCTCGTGGACGCGCTCGGGGGGCTGCGCGAGGCCGTGCTCGAGGCGAAGGCCGCCGCGGGCCTCGCGCCCGACGTCGACGTCGTGCTCGTGCCGTACCCGGCGCCGAAGCCGCTCTTCGTGCAGGTCCGCGAGGCGCTCCAGGGCGCCGCCGTCGCCCGGGTCGACCACGCGTTCCAGCTCGCCGTGCCCCCCGGCCTGCGGGCTGCCGTCGACGCGCTCGCCGCGCTCCCGGCCGGCGCGCCGCTCCTCGTTCCCCCCGTCCTCGCGGAGGTGCACTGATGCGTCTCGTGAAGGAGTTCGAGATCAAGAAGGCCCGGAAGAGCGCGGTGGCCGCCGTCGCGAAGGACGAGACGCTCGTGGGACTCTTCCCCGACGCCGACACCGAGATCGTCGAGAAGAAGAAGGACCGCAAGACCACGCGCTCGCGCTACAAGGTGCTCGGACGCGAGGGCGAGGCGACCTTCCACTTCACGTTCGGCAAGGACGGCGACGTCGCGTTCTCGAAGGTGTGCGACGGCCGCATCTGGAAGCGGCTCGACGGCAGCCTCACCTTCGAGACAGCCGGCGCCAAGAAGACGCTCGTGCGGATCGAGATGGACGGCGCGACCAAGGCGCTCGTGCCCGAGTTCACGATCAAGGGCCCGATGCAGGAGCAGATCGAGCAGATGGCGGCGGCGCTCCGCGAGCGGCTCGAGGAAGCGTGAGCGACGCAGCGCGGGCCGCAGGCGCCGCGGGCGAGGTCGCGCGGGTCGTCGCATCCGACGGGGTCGGCCTGCATGCCGAGCGCCATGGCGAGGGGCCGCCGCTCCTCCTCTCGCCGGGCTACTGCCAGACGCACGAGAACTTCCGCCCGCAGGCGCAGTCGTTCGCGCGTGCCGGGTACTCGGTCGCGCTCTGGGACTACCGCGGGCACGGCCGCTCGGACGCCCCGCTCGATCCGGCGCGCTACTCGATGGCGCAGGTCGTCTCCGACCTCGGGCGCGTGCTCGAATGGGCCGCGCCCGGCCGGCGCGCGATCCTCGGCGGCCTCTCCTTCGGCGGTCTCGCCTCGCTCCACTTCGCGCTCGCGCAGCCGGGCCGCGTGCGCGCGCTGCTCCTCTTCGCCAGTGGGCCCGGCTTCAAGAATCCCGACGCGCAGTCGCGCTGGGAGGCACAGGTCGGACGCATCGCGGACCGGCTCGAGGCAAACGGCTTCGAGGGCTACGTCGACGGGCGCGCCGCGCCCACCGCGATCGGCCTGCGCCCCGAGCTTCCGGCGGCGCAGGCGGCGGGCCGCGCCATCCTGGCGCAGGACCCGCGCGCGGTCGCGCTCTTCGGCCGCCGCGTCGCCGGCCCGGTGCCGACGGTGATCGACTCCCTCGCGACGCTGCGCGTCCCGACGCTCGTCCTCGTCGGCGAGCGCGACGCCGACTACCTGCGCGCCGCCGAGGTCATGGCGGCGCGCATCCCGGGCGCGAAGCACGTCACGCTTCCGCGCGCGGGCCACGTCGCCAACCTCGAGGAGACCGAGGCCTTCGACCGCGCCGTGCTCGATTTCTTGCGCGGCCTTCCCACGGACGAGGCGTAGCGCGTGGAAGCCCTTCCGTCCCATCACATCCTCTACCCCGTCTTCGCGATGGTGGCGCTCGTCGCCTTCGTCTTGAACCGGATGCGCTCGATGCGCTTCGCGGCGGTGCGAAGCGGCGAGATCGGCGCCGGCTTCTTTCGCGCCTACGAGGGCGAGGAGCCCGAGGCGCTTCGCGTCGTCTCTCGGCACTTCACGAACCTCTTCGAGATGCCGGTCCTCTTCTACGTCGCCGTGCTCATGACCTACGTCACGGGACAGGTGACGCTGATCCTCGTCGCGCTCGCGTGGCTCTACGTCGCGCTGCGGTACGCGCACAGCTTCGTGCACCTCGGCTCGAACGGCCTGATCCAGCGCTTCACCGTGTACATCGCGAGCGCGGTCGTGCTCTTCGTCATGTACGCCGCGCTGCTCGTCCAGCTGGTCCTCACGGGCGGCTCGTGAAGGGGGACGCGCGCACGGCGGACGCCTTCGACCCGGAGGCCTGCGCCGGCGAGCTCTGCCGCGTCTTCGTCGGCTGGAAGCTGCGCGAGGACGAGGACGCGCTCGCGGCGCTCGGCGAAGGCGCGCTCCGCATCGACCTCCTCTCCGGCGAGTCGTGGTGCGACGGCGAGCCGCTGCCCGCGCTCTTCATCGCGGGCGAGCTGGCCCGCACGCTCGCGTCCTTCCTCGAGCGCGCGGGCGCCGCGCCCGGGACGGTGAGCGCGGCGGAGCTCCACGCGGAGTTCGCAGCCGTGCCTCGCTCGGGCGGAGGCCCACCGAGTCTGCGCATCGCGTGCCGCGCGGCGCTGCGGACCGCGTCGGGCACCTTCGCGGGGTCCGCGCAGCGGGGCTAGCATCGTGCCCGTGGCGAACCCGCTGCTCGACCGGCGCGCGTTCCTGACCGGCCTCGGTGTCGGCGCGGGCTGGCTCGCCGCGCGCGGCCTCGGCGCGCCGCCGTCGAGCCCCGTGGCGCCCGGCGAGCCGGCTCCCTTCGCCGAGACGCTGCGCGCGCTCGCGGCGACGCTCTCGCCGCTCCAGCGCGCGCAGCTCGTGCTCCCGGCCGATCACCCCTCGCGCCAGATCGACAACACGATCGCGGTGCTCGACCGCCCGCACCTCGGGACCCTGCTCCGGCCCGCGCAGCGCGACCTCGTCGCGGAGCTCGCGCGCGGGATGCTCTCGCCGCGCGGACGCGAGGCCTTCGCGGGCACGTTCGCGGTCGAAGGCCGCTTCGACGGCTGCGTGCTCGCGCTCTACGGCGAGCCCGAGAGCGGCGCGGCGCACGCGGTCCTGAGCGGAGGCCACGTGCTGCTGCGAGGCGGCGGCACACCGGGCGCGACGGCGTTCGGCGGCGGCGTCGCGTGGGGCCACCAGATCGGGAACCACCGCTGGCGAGTCGAGGGGAACTCCTTCGCCTTCCAGGGCGAAGCCGCGAACCACCTCTACGCTGCGCTCGAGCCGGCGGAGCGCGAGCGCGCCGTGCAGGCGGCGCCGCCGCACGAGCTCGTGCTGCAGCCGCAGGGCTCCGGCGGCCGCTTCCCGGGCGTCGCGCTCGGCTCGCTCGGCGACGCCGGTCGCGAGGCGGCCGCGGCGCTGCTCGACGCGCTGCTCGCGCCCTTCGCCGAGCCCGACGCGCGCGACGTCCGCGCGTGCCTCGACGCGCAGGGCGGGCCGGAGGCGCTGCGCTTCGCCTGCTTCGCGAGCCACGGCTTCTACGAGGACCTCGCGCGCTACGGCGAGCTCGCCCAGGACGAGCGCGCGCGCCGCGGCGACCCGTACTGGCAGGTGTGGCGCCTCGAGGGTCCCGGCGCCGTAGTCCACTTCCAGGGCTACCCGCACGTGCACGCGTACCTCCACGTCGCGCGCGACCCCGCGCGCGCGAACGTGGGCGCGCCGCTCGGGCACACGAAGGCGGGGCTCGAGGGCGAGCCGCTGCGCGGCCTGCTCGAAGCCGCGCTGCGCCGTGCGACCGGCGAGTCGCTCGCGTGGCACTCGCCCGAGCTTCCCGGCCGGTTCTGCCCGGGCGAGGTGACCGAAGGCCTCGCCTTCGCGCTCGACCCGTACGGCAACCGCGTCGCCGTCGCGACCATCGACGCTCGCGCGATGGCGGAGCCGCTGCGCGAACGACTCGCCGCCGCGGGCGCCGCGCCCGAGCCCGGCCAGCGCTACCGCGTCGCCACGACGAACTACTTCGCCAGCCGCGCCGACCAGTTCGGCACTCCTGAGCGCGTCGACACCGCCCCCCTGTACTTGCGCGAGGCGCTCGTCGCGCACCTGCGGGCCGACCCGACCGCGCTCGACTCCCGCGCCACGAGCTGACGCGCCGTGGCCGCTTCCGATCGTGCAGCCGCACCAGCGCGGCTTCGGCACTCGTCGCAGAACGACCAGGAGGTGCCAGACATGGGAGATCGCCGGACGCTGCTTCGGGTCGCGCTGGTGGTGGTCGGCATTGCCTTCCTTCTCGTCTATCCGCTCATGGTGGTGTGGCCGTCCGGCTGGCGGTGGCAACCCTCTCAGCACGAGTACGAACAGATGATCGTGGGGATCTACGCAACACTCGGAGTGTTTCTCCTCTGGGCCTCGCGTGCGCCCGAGGCCCACCTGAGCCTGATCTGGTTCACGGTGTGGTCGAGCGTGGTCCACGGCGCCATCATGGCCGTGCAGGCTCTCATCGATCCCCAGGAGCACGGTCACCTTCCAGGCGACGTCGCCGCGTTGTTCCTGGTCGCAGCGGTGCTCGGTGTCTTGGCTCCGCGGGGGGTTGCTCACCTGGCTCGGCAGAGCGCGGCCTGACAGCCGCCGCAGCGAACGGCGGTGCAATGGCAAGCAGCTCGAACCGTCGGCGAGGCCTTCAGCTGTGGGCGGGGGGAGTCGGTCTTCCGCGACGCCTCCGCCGCTCCGAATATTCCCGATATGCGGCGATGGTGGCGCGAACGTCGATGTCGTCGACTTCGAGGTCGAACGCGATCGGCCGAGACGGGTAGCCGACTCGGTACACCCGACCGTCCACCGTGCGCTCGAGGTGTCCGTGGTCGACGAGCAGGCGCCTCAGCGTGACGTGGTCCGTCTCGATCGCAGGGGCGACCTCCCGTTTCCAGCTGAGCAGCGCGCCGTTCATTTCGGCTTCGCTGTACGTCCTCGCGCTCTCCAGCGTCATGGTGATGCTCTTCATCAGGATCTCACGGTCGCGGCGCTTCCGCGGGAACCTGCGAGGCCCTCGGTCTGCCCCGAGCCGGCAGAGCCGCTCGACGAATTCCTCCGCCGAGATCATGAGTCGAGGCTAGCAGCTGCCGCGCGCGGGCTGGATGTTCGACGCGGCGACGCCAGGCGGCGACACTCGCGTGGTACACGGGCGGCGGCCCGCTGAGCGCCGATCCGTTGGGCGGCGGGGAGGATGGATGACCGAAATGCGCGGCTTGCCCCCCGGCCAGGTCGCAATCGAGGACTTTCCCCGGTTCGGATGGGGGAAGCTCGCGTTTCGCTTCCCGACGAACACTGCGCATCTGAAAATCGCAGTCCGAGGCGACGTGGAGAACGCGCTCGTCATCCGAGAGGAGATGGAGGCTCTCCCGAGGATCCACCAGGTCTCGGATCTTCACTGCGTCACGACGTGGACCAAGTGCTCCCTTCGTTGGAGCGGCTTCCGATTCCGCGACTTCTACGAGTCGATCGTGAAGCCGAGGGCAAGGCCTCACCCAGCCGCCAATCTGGTCGTCCTCCGTTCCCAGGACGGGTACGATCAGAGCCTTCCACTCGAGGACATGCTCTCCTCGGACGTGCTCCTCGCAGACCGACTCGACGACGCCCCGCTGCCGATCGCTCATGGTGCGCCGATTCGGCTGATCGCCCCCGCTCACTATGGCTACAAGAACGTCAAGCATCTATGTGCCGTCGAGTTCTGGCGCGACGCTCGCGAGTATCGCTTCGTCGGCCCCCGCTTCATGGACCATCCGAGAGCAAGGGTGGCGCTCGAAGAACGCGGTCGTTTGCCTGCCCGGATTCTTCGAAGCGTCTATCCAGCGCTCATCCCTCCCGTTCGGTGGATCTTCCGGGTCGCGTTGAAACGTCACGAGACTCGGCTTTCCAACGTCCCGCAGTCCAGATCCTGAGGCCCCCGCCCAAGGCGCTGGCGCGGGCCGCCGTCGGGCTCTGGGTGGGACCGCCTGCCGGCGGCCAGGTCGGTGCTAGGGTGGTGCGCGCGCGGCCGCAGCCGAGCCGCGATCCGCTCGACGGCGCAGACAGCTCAACCCGCGGACGCTACAAGTGCGATCGAGACACGAGGCCGAAACGAGGGAGCGATGACCCAGCGCCTCAAGGTGCTCATCGTGGACGACGATCCGGTTTCGCTGATCGTGAGCCAGGAGGCGCTTGCAGCGCTCGGCCACGAGGTGCTGACGCACGACCGCGCCCTCGGGACGGCACCCCTCGTGGCGCGCGAGCGCCCCGACGTCGTGGTGATCGACATCCACATGCCGGTGCTCGCG
>DATAGA010000636.1:0-1968 GCA_036257215.1 Myxococcota bacterium | reverse complement strand
AGCACCATCGTGCAGAACGGTCCCGCGAGCACGCGGGTGAGGTCGAGGACGAAGAGGCCGGCGAAAGGACCGGCCGGAGCCGCGGCGCCCCCGCTCACGTCCCGGCGCTCCGGGGCGCGCGGCTCAGCGGAGCTTCTTGAGCTGCCAGGCGAGCGCGTCGCGGCGCAGGTCGCTGTAGACGACGCCCGCGCCGCTCTTCGGCGCGCTCGCGCGGGCGGGCTTGGCCGCCGCGCGCGACGCGGTCTTCTTCGCGGGCTTCGCCGCTCCCTTCTTCGCCGACTTGCCCGACTTTCTGGCCTTCTTGGCCGCCATGCTGCGCTGCTCCTCGATGTGGGCGGACGAAGCTAGCGGCTGGCGTCGCCAGCGGCGATAGGAGCCTAGTCGACGGCGCCGGCGAAGCCGGCCATTCGTCGGCTATCTGGATCCGGCGAGGAAGCCGCTCGCGACGGACTCCTGGGTCGCGCTCTAGTAGTACGTGCAGCGCGAGCGGTGGCGCGGCACCGCCTTGATCTCGGGCGCCTGCCCCCGCGCCCAGAGCAGGTGGTCGAGCGCGCGGGGCGGGGCGGCGTAGCCGCGCCGCGCGCAGGCCGCGGCTAGCCGCTCGACGGCGTGCAGCGCCACTGCCCGGATCTCGACCTCCTCGGGGCTGCCGCAGACGAGCAGCTCCTCGCGCTCGATGCGCTCCGCGAGCGCGGGGGCGTAGCGCAGCACGCCCCTGATGCGCAGCACGTGGGGCACGAGGTTGTCGGCGAAGAGCGTGAGCGCGTCGAGGTCGCGGAACGCGCCGAGCCCCCGGCCCTCGAAGGCGAGCGCGAGGTCGGCGCACGTGATCTGGGCGCGCTTGTAGAAGGGCACGACGAGCTCGTCGTAGCGCGCGACGTCGCGGTAGAACGGCATGGCGGCGAGCTCGCGCACGAGGCGCTCGGCGGACCCGCCCGCGGCCTCGATCGGCCCCTCGAAGCGGCCGCCGTGGCACTCGAGCAGGAAGCGGCCGAGGTCGCGCAGCGCGCGCGCGAAGAGCTCCATCAGCTCGCGCGCCGGGGCGACGGCTTCCTGCCCGAACACGTGCGCAGCGGCGTCCGCGTCGAGCTCGGCGAGCTCGCGGGCGCTCCACGCGCCCCGCGCGTCGAAGCGCTCGCGCAGCGCCCCCGCGATGGTGAGGTAGCCCGAGCGGCCGGGGCGCTTGCGCAGGAGCGGGAACCAGCCGGAGCCGAAGTTCACCGCGTTCAACGTCACGACGAACGCTGCGGTTTCCGCGGGGCTCGCGAGCGGGACGTGGGCCGGGTCGACGTCGGGCGCGGCCGGGCGCTCGTCCGCGAGCGCCTGCGCGAGCCGCTCCACGCCTTCGTCGTCGAGCGCGACGGAGCGCGCCCGCTGCGCGACCGCCGCAGCCGCGGCCCGGATCTCGTCGAAGAGGCTCAGCGCGGACCCGCGGCCCGGGCACCCGGCCCGTCGTGGACGCGCAGCCCCGCGCGCGTCACCCGGCGAGCGGCCCGCAGCCGACGAAGCGCAACGCCTTCGGCAGGATCTCGACGCGCGCCGGCAGCCGCCCGAGCGGCTCGCCGTCGATCTCGACCCAGGGCGGCTCGCCGAGCGCCGTCGCCTCGACCGCCGCGCCGCGGCGCCACACGACGCCCGGGACGTCGAGGTGGCTGCCGCGGTAGATGCGCGGCAGCTCCGCGGCGAGGCGCAGCTTCCCGAAGTCCGGCACCACGACGACGTCGAGGAGGCCGTCGTCCGGGCGCGCCCGCGGCGCGACGTGCATGCCGCCGCCGAAGTAGCGGCCGTTGGCGGCGGCGGCGAGGACGAGCGGGCCGTCGTGGACGAGCTCGCCGTCGAGCCGAAGCGCGACCGGCGCGGCCCGGTAGCTCGCGATCGCGCGCAGCGTCCCGATCAGGAACGAGAGCCGCCCGCCGAGCGCCTTCGGCGCCCGGTTCACGAGCTCGGTCGTGAGGCCGCTGATCCCGA
>DATAGA010000574.1:0-8560 GCA_036257215.1 Myxococcota bacterium | reverse complement strand
AGATCAGGTGCCCGACGATGGACTGCGTCCAGGTCGTGCCCGCCTTGTACGACGTCGCGACCACGACGTCGTCGGGCCGGGGCGCGAGGTAGTCCCAGCGCGTGCTGTCCATGTGGTGGTTCTGGTAGACGCGGGTGCGGCGGGGAAGCGCTGCAGGGTCGGGTCGGGTCACGCGGCCTCCACGGGGAAGGACGGGAGCCTACCACGCGGCGGTCGCGCGATCCGGTTCTCGCGCCGAGGTTGCCCGAGCGGCCCTCCGCCTACTGCACCTCGAGGACCGCGCGGAAACGCGCCTTGCCGCTCAGCATGCGATCCACCGCCGCCTGGGCGTCCGTCAGCGGGAAGCGCTCGATCAGCGGGCGGACTCCGTTCCGTGCGGCGAAGGCGAGCGCGTCCGTCGAGTCGGCGGCGGTTCCCGAGGCCCAGCCCTGGATGCGACTGCTGCGCCCGATCAGGTCGATCGCGCCGAACTGCATCGGCTCGAACGGAGCGGCGACGATCAGGAGACAGCCCTCGATTCCGAGACCCGGAACGAGGCGCGAGATCGCCTCGGCGCTCGGCGCCGTGGCGAGGATGACGCGTGCGCCGCCCCGTTGGCTCAATGCGGCTGCGACGTCCTCGCGCTCGCCGTCGAGGTACCGCGACGCTCCGAGCTCGCGTGCGAACGCCTCCTTCTCGGAGCCGCGCGCGATCGCGATCACCTCGAAGCCCATGGCTCGGGCGTACTGCACGCCGAGGTGGCCCAGGCCGCCGAGACCGTGCACGGCGACGAGGTCGCCCGAGCGCGCCCCCGAGTTGCGGAGCGCGTTGAAGGTCGTGACCCCCGCGCACAGGAGGGGCGCCGCCTCCGCGAAGCCGAGCGCGTCGGGCAGCGGAGCGACGGCGACGGCGGGGCTGACCATCGCCTCGGCGTAGCCCCCCTCGGTCGTGACCCCGGTGATCCGCCCGCTCTCGCAGTGGATGAAGTGGCCCTGGAGGCAGGCGCGGCAGACGCCATCGTGGCCGCCGTGCCAGCCCACGCCGACGCGCTCACCTGGCCGCAGCGTCGTCACGCCTTCGCCCACGGCGTCGACGACGCCGGCGACCTCGTGCCCGGGAACGCGCGGCAACACGAGCCCGGGCCAGAGCCCCTCGGTCACGAACTGGTCGCTGTGGCAGACGCCGCAGGCGTGCACGCGGATCCGGACCTCGCCGCGACCCGGCTCCGGCAGCGGGCGCTCTTCGAGGACGAGCGGCTCACGCGCGGCGCGGACGACCATCGCCTTCATCGAAGACACCTCCTCGCGCGAAAGGGAGGGTAGCTCCCCGACGGCGACGGTCCGACCGACCGTGGAGATCAGGCGGGGGAGTGGAGGAACGGCGCGACGCGCTCGCGGTAGCAGCGCTCCGGATCTTCGACGAGACCGAGCCGGCGCGCGCAGTCGAACAGGAGCAGACGGTCGGCGCCGGGGCGGCGCGGCGCGCGCGGGTGCACGTGCTCGTGCTCGAGCTGTCCGACGAGGTGGAGGAACTGCGCGGCGGCGTGCTTGTACGCGGGGATCGGCTCCCGGAAGCCGACGTTGCCGAGATGCTGCAGGTCGTCGTTCCGGGCGAGGAACGCGGCGCTCCCGGCGGCGAGCGCGGCGTCGCGCTCGGCGAACCGGAGCGGGGCGAACGTCGCGAGCCCGAGCAGGTAGTCGCTGCCGTAGGCGACGAGGTCGATCGCGAGGTCGTTCCCCGTGTACACGCGGAACTCCGGTCGCGCGCGGTCGCGCGCGGCGAGGCGACGCAGCTCGAGCTCGCGCAGGAGCGAGGAGTGCTTCGCGCCGGCGAGCCCGGGCAGCTCGAGGATCCGCGCGAACGTCTCGTCGTCCCAGATCTCGCCGTGGGGCGCGAAGCGCGGCGAGAGCTCGAAGGCGAGCGCGCCGGCAGGTGCGCCCACGAGCGCATCCTCGTAGGCGCGCGCCTTCTCCTTCGCGTCGCGTCCGTGCAGCGCGCGCGCCTGCACGAGCACGGGCCGCGCGCCCCGCGCCGCGATCGCGGCGATGGAGCGGCGCCAGCCGGCCGCGGGGTCTGCGTCCGCGTCCGCGAACGCGCCCGCGTAGAACGCGACGCCGGGGCCGAGCGCGGAGCGCGTGGCGTCGAGCACGGCCTCGCGCTCGGCGGCGCTCAGCAGGTCTCCGAAGCCGGTGTCCATGTTCACCGCGACGTCGAGTCCGGCGGCGCGCGTGCGCGCCAGGTGCGCCTCGAAGCCGCGCCAGTCGACGCTGCCGTCGGCGCGGTAGGGCAGCAGCGCCGCCGCGATGCCGTGCACGCGACGGGGCGCCAGGCGGCCCCACGCCCGCGCGAGCCCGGTCACGAGGCGCGCTTCCTCGCCTCGAGCTGCGCGTGCTCGGGGCGCTCGCGGTAGAACGCGTCGAGCGGGTAGCAGCCCGACACGAGACCGGCGCGCGGCGCGCTCGTGCAGTCGCTGAACGTGCGGCACACGCGCCGGCGCTCGAGCGGACGGCCCGCGAGGACGTCGCGCGGCAGGTCGGGGTAGCTGAGCGCCATGCGGCCCAGGCCGACCGCGTCGAACCAGCCCGCGGCGAGACACGGCTGCGCGACGTGCGGGACGAAGTCCTGGAGGTAGCTCCAGCCCGACGACACGACGACTGCGCCCGGCAGCGCACGCTTCAGCTCGCGCGCCGCGCCGAGGAGGCGCGCGACGCCGACGAGCGGGTCCTCCGGCGGCGGGTAGCCGTCGCTCGGCGGGAAGAGCGCGGGCCGCTGGAGGTGCGGCGCGTAGTACGGGCTCGCGGCGGTGACGTTCCACCACGTCACGCCCGCGCGCTGGAGCGCGCGCGCGAAGGCGATCGGCTCGGCGAGGTCGAGCCGCGTGGGCTCGGACGGGTCCGCGCCGAACGCGAACGGGTAGGGCCGCGGGTGGGGCAGGGGCGCCGCCTCCGGGCCGCGCTCTCCCTCGACGCGCTGGTGCGGCACCGCGTCGAAGACCGAGAGCCGAACGCCGATGCGCAGCCCCGGCGCCGCGTCGCGCACCGCCGCGACGACCTCGAGCGCGAAGCGCGAGCGCGCGGCGAGGGTCTCCCCGCCGTAGCGGCCGCCGCGCGTGCGCGCCGAGAGCAGCTCGTGCAGGAGGTAGCCGTGGCAGTGCTTCACGTCGACGAAGTCGAAGCCCTCCTCCGCGGCGAGGCGGGCCGCGGACGCGAAGTCGCGCACGAGCTGCCCGAGCTCGGCGTCGCCGAGGACCGCGTCGTCGCCGGCGACGCCCGAGCGCGCGTCGAGGAGCGGATGGCGGTACGCGACGCGCGGCCGGCGGTTGCCGCGCTCGGGCACCGACCAGCGCCCGCTGTGCGTGAGCTGGAGGCCGACGACCGGTGCCGGCGCGCCGCTCTCGGCGGCGGACGCGAGCGCCGCTCGCCGGAGCGCGCCGATCGCCTTGGCGCTGCCGTCGCCCATCACGAGCTGATTCGGGTTCGCTCGGCCCTCGGGCCGCACCGCGACGGCCTCGCCTCCCCAGAGCCAGCCCGCGCCGCTGGCCCCGAAGCGGCGCCAGCGGCGCTCGGTGAGCGGGGTCGGACGCCCGTCCGGCGTGCCGTCCCAGCCCTCCATGGGCTGGATCGCGAAGCGGTTGGGCGCGCGCACGCCGCCGAGGTCGAGCGGCGCGGCGAGCGGACCGGTCGGGTCGACCAGGTCGTCGCACGGGAGCTCGAGGTCGAGCTCCGCGAGGCGGGTGCGGAGGCCCGCAGGCGTACGCAGCGACGCGACGCGGGGCCAGCGCGCACTCGCGGACGACACCGGCGGGAGGTAGCACACCCGCAAGGCTCAGATCGCGGGCCGAGTCCGCCGATGAGACGGCCGGCGCTATGCTCCGGCCGCGCGCGGGAGACTCCATGTCGCTGGCCTTCGATCCGCTCTCGCCCCCCGCCGATCCCTACCCGATGTATCGCCGGCTACGCGACGAGGCGCCGGTGCACCACTGCGCCGAGCGCGAGGTCTACTCGGTGACGCGCTTCGACGACGTGATGGAGGTGCTCCAGCAGCCCGAGGCCTACTCGTCACGCGCGATGTTCACCATGATCATGGCGGGCGGGAGCGAGACGCTGCCGCCGCTGAGCTTCGGCTTCGTGCGCTTCTGTTGGCGCATGCTGTGGCGCGCGCGCCTCAATCCCTTCGGGTTCGCCTCGGCGCGCAACCTGATCGCGGACGACGGCGAGCGCCACGCGTCGCTGCGCGCCGTCGTGAACCGCGGCTTCACGCCCCGGCGCATCGCCGCTTGGGAGGGCCGCATCCGCGAGCTCGTCGAGCAACGCGTCGCCCCGCTCCGCGCGCGCTCCGAGTTCGACGTCGTCGCCGACCTCGCCGTTCCGGTGCCGGTCACCATCATCGCGGAGATGCTCGGCGTCCCGGCCGAGCGGGTCGACGACTTCAAGCACTGGTCGGACCTCGTGATCGCCGTGACCACCGGCGCCGGCCGCGAGCGGCCGTTCGACCCGGTCTACGCGGACGGGATGATCGAGTTCATGCGCTACATGGGCGAGCTGGCGCGCGACCGGCGCGCCCGCCCGCGCGACGACCTGCTGAGCGTCATCGTCGCGGAGCAGGACGGCGAGCTGGCGCTGACCGACCGCGACGCGGTGCAGTTCGCGCTGCTCCTCCTGGTCGCGGGCAACGAGACGACCACGAACCTGATCGGCAACACGGTGAACGCGCTACTCGACCACCCCGACCAGGCGCTCCGCGTGGCGCGGGACCCCTCGCTCGTGCCCGCCCTCGTCGAGGAGGGGCTGCGGTACGACAGCCCCGTGCAGGTCGTGTTCCGGACCACGACGCGCGACACCGAGCTGCGCGGCGTGCGCATCCCGGCGGGCCGCTTCGTCGCCGCGTTCCTCGGCTCCGCGAATCGCGACGAGCGGCGTTTCCCCGACCCGGATCGGCTCGACGTCGGGCGGCGCCCCCAGGGCTTCCCGGGCTTCGGCTTCGGCAAGCACTTCTGCCTCGGCGCCTCGCTCGCGCGGCTCGAGGCGCGCGTGGCGCTCGAAGCGCTCGCGCCGGAGCTCCCCACGCTCGTGCGCGCGGACTCGAACATCGCGCGCGTGGACTCGTTCCTCGTGCGCGGGCCGAAGCGGCTCGCGCTACGCCGCGCGGCGTAGTCGCGCGGCGGCCGGCCGCCGGACCCGGGCGCGCGGAGGGCGGCCGGCTCGCGGGCCGCTCGCCGGTCCACGGACGCCGGCTAGTCTCCCTGCCCGATGCAGCCCCCCCGGTCCGCCGCCGCCGCCCTCGTCGCCGCCTGCCTCGCGGCTCCTGCCGCCGCCGCGCCGCTCGACCGCGCGCAGCGCGCCTGCGTGCTCGAGCTGAACGAGCGCGCCGCGGCGGTCGTCTCGAGCCAGACGGCCGAGGCGCTCCGGTGCCAGAAGCGCGCCGCCGCGGGCCGCGAGAGCGACGCACAAGCGTGTCTTGCGGCCGATGGACGGGGGAAGGTGGCGAGGGCGCGCGCGCGGCTCGCCGCGCGGGCCGAGGACCGCTGCACCGCGCCGCTCCCCGCCTTCGGCTACACGAGCCCGGACGCCGTGGCGGCCGCCGCCGTTGCGGAGGCGACGGCCCTCACGGGTGACCTCTTCGGCGCCGACCTCGGCGCCGCCGTGGCCGCGAAGTCGGTCGCCCCGGCCGCCGCGGCGTGCCAGGGCGTCCTCGCCGCCGACGCGGAGCGCGCGCTCGAGGCGGTCCTCTCCGCGGCGCGGAAGGCCAAGGCGCGCGCGCTCGCCGGGGATCGGACGACGCCGCCCGCGGACGGGGCCGACGCCCTCGCGCAGGCGGTCCTCGCGGAGCTCCAGGCGGACGCGAACGGCCGGCTCGCGCGCGCGGCGGAGAAGGCGCGCAGGCGGGCCGCGAAGAAGTGCGGCGGGGCGGACGTCGACGCGCTCTTTCCGGGGGCCTGCGCCGCGGCGGCGGACCCCGACGCACTGGCGGCGTGCGCGTCCGAGCGGGCGCGCTGCCGCGCCTGCCGGGGCCTCGCGACGTTCGATGGCCTCCCGCTCGACTGCGACGCCTTCGACGACGGCGTCGCCGACGAGAGCTGCGCGGTGTTCGAGCTTCCGTTCGCGCCCGAGCTCGCCTCGATCACGGCGCCCGGCGAAGGCGCGACGGGCGTCGTGCCGACGCGCTGGCTCGAGCTCGTCTTCGCCGCGGACTTCCCTTCGGAACGCCTCGAAGACCTGACGCTGGTCTGCGACGGCTCCGAGCGCCCGGTACACGCGCTCGCGGAAGGCCCGACGGTCTTCGTCGCCCCCGACGCTCCGCTCCCGGCCGACGCGGCCTGCGAGCTGCGCGGCCCGACGGGCGATCTCCTCGTCCTGTTCGAGACGGGTGCCGGCGGGCCGGTGGCGCTCTACGACCGGACGAACATCTCGCTGATCGCGCCGTTCCCGGACGACGCGCTCCTCGCCGACGACTCGTCCACCGCGACGGGCAAGCGCATCGCGCTCCCGCCGCCCGAGTTCCCGGGGCTCCTCGGCGTCGTGGCGCTCGGCATCTCGAACGCGCTCGCGCGCTGGGACGGCTTCAGCCCGCTCTCCCTCTTCGTCGTGCCGCTCTCCGACGCGCTCGACGCGGCGACGATCCCCCTCACGGAGGCCGCCTCGCTCGCGGACGACGCGCCGCTCGGGCTCTACGACATCGATCCGGCCAGCCCCGACTACCTCGAGCGCATTCCCTTCACGGCGCAGGTGCGCAGCGACTTCGTCGTGGGTACCTCGGAGACGGACCACAGCCTGATCGTCTGGCCCGCGCTCGACCTGCGCGCGAACGGCCACTACGCCCTGGTACTCACCCGCGAGGCCAAGACGCCCGAGGGCGCGCCGTTCGGTCCGTCGGGCTTCTTCGAGCGCGTGCTCGCACCGAGCGGCGGCCCGGCCGCGGTGGAGCGCGCGCGCGCCGCGCTCGCGCCGGCGCTCGACGCCCTCGCAGACCTGGACGCGCCCATCCTGCCGCAGGAGCTCGCGCTCGCCGTCTCCGTCTCGACCCGCAGCTTCTTCTCCGACCCGAGCGACTGGATCTCGGTGAAGGAGCAGACGCTCGCGGCCGCGCCGCCCGTCCTCGACGTGACCTCGACCGAGCCGTCCGCCTCGCAGGTCGTCTACCGCGGCACGGTCGAGCTGCCGCTCTGGCTCAACGATCCCGCGATCACCGAGGTCACGCGCGACGAGGGCGGCGCGCCGGTCGCGCTCTCGACCGACCTGGTGCCGTTCGTCTTCCGCGTGCCGACCGGCGCGGCGACGCCGATGCCGATCGTGATCTACCAGCACGGCAACCCGGGCTCGCCGGACGAGGTGCTCTCCGACCGCCAGACGTTCCTGCTGGAAGCAGGCTACGCCGTGATCGGGATCCAGGACCTGCAGAACCGCCGCTTCGGCGAGAACATCGAGAGCCAGACGACGCAGATCATCGGGCGCCTCGCGTTCCAGGGCGGGCAGGCGCTCACGAACTTCCAGACGCACGCCGACATGATGGGGCTGCTGCGCGCGATCCAGGGCATGGGGACGCCCGGGAACTTCCCGGAGATCGACCCGAGCCGGATCCTCTTCAAGGGCATCAGCTTCGGCGCCCACGACTCGCTCGGCTTCCTGCCGTTCGCTCCCGAGATCATCGCGGCCGCCTCGTACGTCGGAAGCGGCCGCCTGTTCCACGCGAACCTGCACCAGATCGACTACAGCAACCTCCTCGTCGGCGTGATCGAGGCGCTGCCGGGCGCGCGCCCGCGCGACGTCGTCGCCGGCTTCGCGGCGCTCCAGATCGAGCAGGACCGCGACGACCCCCACCTCCTCGCGCGCCACCTCTACCGCGAGCCGCTCGCGATCGACGGCCTCGCCGACACGACGCCGCCGAGCCTGCTCTGGATCGAGGGCATCGGCGACTCGCTCGTGCCGAACGTCGCGACGCGCGCGACGGCGGCGGAGCTCGGCATCCCGACCGTGCGGCCGGTCGCGGTCTCCTCGCCGGTGCTGACCGAGGTGGACGCGCCGCTGTCCGGAAACATCGCTGCGGGCGTCACGGCCGCGCACGCCCAGTACGACCCGGACTCGACGCCGAGCTGCCTGGACTTCGGGGAGATGGAGGGACACTTCTGCGCGCAGCGCTCGAGCGAGGCCGAGGATCAGGTGGAGCACTTCTTCGCGACCGCGCTCGAGGGGACGGCCGAGGTGATCCGGACGCTGCCCTGAGGTGCCGGGCGAGCCGACGGCTTCGGGGACCTCCACGAACCGGTGAAAAGTGGAGCGTCCCCTTGGTGCTGCCCCGCGGGTTCAGGTCGCGGGGCCGGCCCCGCGATCCATCTCTCGTGACCGCCGCGCCGCCTCCGACCCTCGTCCGCAGCCCGCGCTTCTGGGCCGTCCGCCTCGGCGTCCTCGCCGCGGCGGTCGCCGCCGGCCTCGCGCTCCAGGGCGTCGTGGCGGCGCGCCTCGCAGCGATCCAGGCGCTCGCGAACGACGACGTGCTGCGCGCGCGCGCGGAGCTCGCCGGGCTGCTGCGGGTCGGCAGCGTGCTCCTCTTCGGGCTCACCGGCGCCGTGGGCGCCTCCATCGCG
>DATAGA010000453.1:0-4527 GCA_036257215.1 Myxococcota bacterium | reverse complement strand
GCGCTGCCCCGGCTCTACGCGGGCGCTCGACTGCACCTGCGCCCCGCGCTGCTGGAGGGACCGGAGTAGGCGAGGGTCGCCTGCGCGCGCCTCACTCCGCGGTGGCCGCGGCGCAGAGGACGGAAGGCAGGCACAGCTCCTCTTCGACCGACCCGGCCTCGCTGCCGCCCGTCGTGTTCGCGAGCCGGAACTCGACGCCCCAGTCCTTCAGTACGAACGCGAACGCCTCGTCCGAGTCGTCGCCGCGGGGGTCGAAGTCCTGCGTCGCGCCGGCGAGGGCGTCGAGCGTCGTGCCCTCCGGCGGCGTGAACCACTCGCTCGACGCGCGCAGGCCGCGCGGCTTGCCGGGCGCCTTCGGCCGCACGAGGAGGCCGTCGGGGATCCCCGGAATGCCGGTCGTGGTCATGCCGACGCCGGGCGCGCCGTCCGTCTCGTTCTCCGTGACGTCGATGACCACGAAGACGCGCCACTCCTCGACCTCGCCCTCCGGGAAGGTGGCGGCCTCGCTGAACGAGGAGCGCAGCCAGTCGCCGTCGCCGAGCGGGCCGCCGCCCGCCCAGCGCGGCCTTCCCTCGATGTCGGACCAGACGCCGGGCCGCGTCGTGTCCTCGGAGTCGATCACCTCGTTGGCGTCGCCGCGGATCGTGCCGCTCGTGCGCGTCGTGTTCGTGGGCGCAGAGCGCTTCTTGGCGTCGAGCCGCTGGTCTTCGGCGAAGAGGTTGCGGACGTGGACGCCGGTCACCGCGGGCGTCGCGGTCTGGCCCTTCGAAAGCTTCGCGTCGTAGCAGACGAGCAGCCCGTCCGGGTGCTGGATCGACGACGCCGCGTCGTCCACCGCGACCGGGACGCAGAGGTGCTTCGGCTTCCCGATTTCGACGTTGCGGCGCGGGCCGAGCGCGTCGTCCACGGCGCGCGTGCGGCGCGTCGACGTCGCGCCGGCCGCGAGCGCAGCCTTGTAGCACGCGAACGCGTCGACCTCGGTGGCGCCGAGCGCGGGCGGCGCGGCCGTCAGGTTCACCGAGGAAGGCACGAGCAGACGGTCGGTTGCGCGGGTGCGGCGGCGTGCGGGGCGCTCGGTGTCGAGCTGGACGCCGCCCGGGTCGAGGGCGTTCTCGGCGCATACCGCCCCCGGCGGCTCGTGGAGCGCGAGGTCCTTCGCCTTGTAGCTCGCGAGATGGGCGATCGGGTCGAGCAGCACGGCGCCCGACGGGATGCCGGTGCCTTCGCCGCCGAGGAGCGTCGGGGCGCAGAGCGCCCGCGGCTTCACGACGTTCGCCTCCCGGATTCCGGCGGCGTCGGCGAGCTCGACGTCGCGCGGCTCGAACGCGGAGCCCTCGGACGCCGCCGCCTTGTAGCAGAGGAAGGGGTCGATGGGCGCCACCTGGGCGCGCGCGTCGCGGGCGCCTGCGAGGGCGAGCGCGAGAAGGGCGAACCCGGTCGCGGGCAGGAACGGCCGCAGAAAGCCTCCGTGGAGGCGAGAGGCTATCCCGCCGTCACGTACGGCGCCCCGCCCGCCGGGTTCGGCGAGAGGCGCGGCTCGGCCGGTGTTCCCTTCGAGGCGGCGCGGCGCAGGACGCGCCAGTAGCCGCGGTCGACGCACGCGTCGTCGAGGACGCCTCGATCGCGCAGCAACCGGTGCATCTCCGGCAGCCGGTAGTGCGGAACGGTCATGAGAAGGTGGTGCTCGAGGTGGTAGTTGACCCGGTTCGGCGCCAGGAAGAGGCGCTCGAGCGGGCTCGCCAGCGTCGTGCGCGTGTTGTTGAGCGGGTCCCCGGGGTCGGGCGCGAGCGCGTGCTCGGCGATCGCGCGGATCCGGGTCACGAGCGTGTTCGTCGTGAGCCAGGCGCCCACCCAGAGGAGGTAGAGCTCCGCGTGGCCCAGCACGGCGAGGCCGGCGAGCAGCGCCGCGTTCGTCGCGACGACGCCGATCAGGGCCCGGCGGGCGGTCGCGCTCGTGCGCGCGCGGGCGACGCTGCGAGCCCGCGCGGCGCGCGCGAACTTGATCCCGGTGCGGCCGGAGAGGTCGCGCAGGATCTTCCGGCGCAGGCTCGCGCCCGTGATCGGGAAGGGCGTCACGAGCCCGAGGTCCGGGTCCTCGGCGGTCCCCGTCCTGGCGTGGTGCTGGAGGTGGTAGGCCCGGTAGGCGTCGAGGTCGCTCCAGATCGGGTACGCGCACAGCCAGCGGCCGACGAAGTCGTTCACGCGCCGGCTCGCGAAGAGGCTCCGGTGCGCCGCCTCGTGCATCAGGATCGCGAGGCCGAGCTGGCGCGCGCCGATCAGGAAGAGCGCGAGCACGACCGCGAGCGGCAGCGTCCACGGGTGCGGCCACGCCGCGACGAGCGCCATCGCGCCGAACACGAGGCCCCAGTCGACGGCGAGGGAGAGCCACGAGCGCCAGTCGCTCGGGCGCAGCAGCGCCTGGATCTCTTCGCGCGAGAGCGCGTCGAGCCAGTCGCGCTGCGCGGCGCGACCCGCGGGCGCAGGCGCCGCCGCGGGGGCGGCCGGGGCGGAGGGCTGGGCGACGTCCGGCAGGAAGGCGGCGGTCATCGGCTCCTCTTCTCAGGCGCGGCTAGCCCGCCGCGAGGCGGGCGGCGCCGTCGGGAATGCGGGTGTCGGCGGGCGCGCGGCGCCCGGTGAGGCCGTGGCGGTCGCGGAAGCCCGCCCAGCAGGCGCGGCCGAGCCGGTCGTAGCGGCGCATCGCCTCGACCAGCGCGTCGCGCTCGGCGGTCGGCACGATCGGCTCGGGCAGCAGGGGGTCGAGCACGAGCTGGCGGATCACGCGGCCGCCGAGCAGGAACGACTCCACCATCGCCTGCGGCTCGCTCGCCACCTGGAGCGCGCGCTCGCTCGCGGCGAGGTCCGCCAGCGACTGCCGGTACGCGCCGCAGAGGGCCGTCACGTCCCACAGGCCGCGCGCGCGGGCGTCGGTCGCAGGATCGAGGGCGCGCAGCTCGAACACGAGCGCGCCGGCCTCGAGGCCGAGCACGCGCAGCTCGTCGCGCACCGCGTCGAGCGCGCCGCGCAGGTTGTTCGGGCGCAGCGCCAGTCCGGACGCGAGGGTCTCGAAGCCGAGGAAGCGCAGCGCGCGGGCGCGCCGGCGCAGCTGACGCTCGGCGGGGCGCGGCGCGAGGCCCGCGGTGTGCACGGCGAGCCAGTCGCCGTCCCACGGGCGCGCGCGCTCGACGATGCGGCGCCAGGACGTGACGCGGCGGTCGATCGGCTGCGCCTGTGCACCGAGCCGGTAGCGCCCGCGCTCGTCGCGCTCGACCTGACCGGCGGCGAGCAGCCGCGCGAGCGCGACGCGCAGCGCGTTCTCCTGGATGCCGAAGAGGTCGGCGGCCTCGATCAGCGCGCCGACGGGCATCGTCCCGCCCGAGAGGGTCGAGAGCAGATCCAGGGTCAGGCTCTTCGCCGTCGGCCTCACATGGGAAATCATTACTCAGATTCTCTATTCTTGCAATACTACGTAATGTCCCCGGGGGATGGGCAACCCCGGTCGCTGGCCTCGCGGCTAGACTCGCCCGCCTCATCGGCGTCCCCGGCCCTGCGGCGGAGGCGCCCTCCGGAGGCCCCCGTGACCCATCCCGCGACCGACGAGCTCCGCTACGAGAAGGACGGCGCCGTCGCGACCCTGACGCTCCATCGCCCCGATCGCCTCAACGCGATCACGGGGCCGATGCTCGCGGCGCTCTCCGAAGCGCTCGTCGAGGCCGACCGCGACTCCGACGTCCGCGTCGTGATCCTGACCGGCGCGGGAAAGGGCTTCTGCGCGGGGCTCGACCTCAAGGACGCGGCGGCCGGCCAGGGCATCGGCGGAAACGTCGGCGGCGCGATCGGCCGCTTCGACCTGCGCGACGCGCCGCCGATCGTGCTGCACAACGTGGACAAGCCGACGATCTGCGCGCTGAACGGCGCCGCGGCGGGCTACGGCCTGGACCTCGCGCTCGGCTGCGACATCCGCATCGCCGCGGACACCGCGAAGCTCGCGCCCGCGTTCGCGAAGCGCGGCGTGCTGCCCGAGAGCGGCGGCACCTGGCTGCTGCCCCGCCTCGTCGGCTGGGCGAAGGCGGCGGAGATCGCGTTCACGGGCCGAACCCTCGGCGCGGAGGAGTGCCTCGCACTCGGCCTCGTGAACAAGGTCGTCCCGGCCGAGCTCCTCGCGAAGGAGGCGCGCGCGCTCGCCGAGGAGATCGCCGCCAACGCGCCGCTCGCCGTACAGGCGACGAAGCGCATGATGCGCATCGCGCTCGACGAGACGTTCGAGGCCAACGTGCACCACGTCTTCCTGCAGCTGCTGCCGCTCTTCCGCAGCCGCGACTTCGCCGAGGGCCTCGAGGCCTTCACCGAGCGGCGCCCGCCGAAGTTCGAGGGCCGCTAGCGCGGCAGGGTCGGGAGCCAGCCGGCGAGGGCGCGCGCGACGCGCTCGTGTCCGTGCGGCGTCCAGTGCCCGTCGTGCGCGAAGAAGAGCGGGTCCGGGTCCGCGCCGGCCAGGAGCCGGCTCGAGCGTACGCAGCGCGGGTCGCTGTC
>DATAGA010000394.1:0-1629 GCA_036257215.1 Myxococcota bacterium | reverse complement strand
CCGCGTCGAGCTCGCCGACGTGACGGCGCCCCGCGACCGGGCGGACCCTTGGCGCCGCTCGCTCTGGGGCGGACTCGTCGGCGGCGCGCTCGGCGGCCTCGCCGCCGACCTCGCCACCGGCGGCCTCTCGCTCGGCGGCGGCACGCTCGTCGGCGCGATCCTCGGCGCCGCGGGCGCAGGCGGGCTCTCCGTCGGCATGGAGCTGCTGCGCGCCGGCGACTCGCCGCGCGTTGCGTGGTCCCCGGCCTTTCTCGAGCGGCTCGCGACCGACGCCGTGCTCGGCTACCTCGCGGTCGCGCACTTCGGCCGGGGCGCCGGCAGCTTCCGCGTGCGCGACCATCCCGCGCTCTTCCGCGAAGCCGCGGAGCGCGCGCTCGCCTCGCGCCGCGAGGCGCTGCGCGCCGCGTTCCGCCTGCTCGCGGACCCGGCGCCGGAGTCGCGACCCGCCGCGGTCGCGCTGCTCGAGGAGGTGCTCGGCGGCTCCGTCCGTGCCGTGCTGCTCGAGCTTTACCCGGAGGGCGCCGCAGCGCTCGGCTGAGTCGCGCTCACGCGCCGCGCAGCGCCGCCTCGCCGGCGACGGTCTTCACCGTGAGCTCGAGACCGCCCTCGAAGGGAAGCGTCCGCGTCGCGAACCCGCGTGCGGGATCGTTCACGTACTCGAAGTAGGCGCGGTAGCCCGCCTCGAACTGGCGCGTGTTGTCGCAGACGACGACCGCGCCCGCGCGAAGGTGCGGCGCGATCAGCTCGATGGCCGGACGCACCATCTCGACCCAGATGTCCATCAGCACGAAGTCGACCGGTCCCTCGATGCGCTTCAACGTCTCGCGCAGGTCCCCGACCCGCAGGTCCACGAACTTCTCGAGCCCGGCCTCGGCGAGGTGGGCGCGGGCGGCCGCGGCCTTGGCGGGCTCGTACTCGGTCCCGATCACGGTTCCGCCGCCGTTGTCGCGCACGGCGGCGGCGAGGTACAGCGTCGAGACGCCGTAGGAGGTGCCGACCTCGACGATGCGGCGGGCCTGCAGCGAGCGGGCGGTGAGGTAGCAGTACTCCGCCTTGTCGGGCTCGAGCGCGACGAGCTTGTCGGCGAGGAACCGGTTCGCGTCGTCGTCGAAGCGGCTCCAGTCGAGCTCGCCGCGCGCGGCGCGGGTGGAGAAGTACTGCCCCATCTCCGGAAGCTGCTCGCGGCTCCGGGCCTGGAGGCGGTCGATCAGCGCCTGGAGCGCGGGCTCGAAGAGCGGCCTCACGGCTGCAGCTCCCGCTCGTAGCGCATGACGCCGAGGCGGTTGCCCTCGGTGTCCTCGACGAACGCGAGCTCGCCGACCCCGTCGATCACGTACGGCGCCGACACGACGGTCCCCCCGTTGGCGCGAACCGCCGCGAGCGCGGCGTCGAGGTCGTCGACGCCGAGGGTGACCTCGAAGCCGCGCAGGCCCGTGCCCGCGAGCGGCTCGCCCCGCTCCTGCAGCGCCCCGAGCAGGCCCACGCCGTGGACCTGGTAGAACCCCGGCGGACCCCACGGCTCGAACTTCCAGTCGAAGGTCCGCTCGTAGAAGCGCTTGGCGCGCGGGACGTCGTCCGCGTGGATGGCGAAGTGGCGAACCATGGCCGGCATGGGCACCTCCTGGCGAC
>DATAGA010000383.1:0-4880 GCA_036257215.1 Myxococcota bacterium | reverse complement strand
GAGTGCCCACCCCCGCGGCTCCGGCAGCTGTTCGAGGCGGGGGGCGACGACCCCGCGCTCTGGAAGGGGCTGGCCGAGCTCGGCTGCGCGGGCCTCGCCGTGCCCGAGGCGTTCGGGGGGGCCGGGCTCGAGTGGCTCGAGGTCGCCCTGGTCTCCGAGGTGCTCGGCGCCGGCGCCGTGCCCGGCCCCTTCTCCGGCCACGCGCTCGCGGCGCTGGCGGTCGAGCGCGGCGGCAGCGACGCGCAGCGCGCGCGCTGGCTCCCGGGCCTCGCGAAGGGCGAGCTCGTGGGAGCGGTCGCGCTCGGCGAAGCGGGCGAGCGCTGGCTGCCGGCGCAGTGGGCGACCCGCCTCGAGGCCGGTCGGCTGCGCGGCGTGAAGCCGCGCGTGCCGCACGGCGCGCGCGCGGACCTGCTCGTCGTCGGGACCGAGGGGGGCGGCCTCGCCGTCGCCCTTGCCGGCGCTCCTGGCCTCCAGGTCGAGCCGATCGACGCGCTCGACCGCTCGCGTCCGCTCGCCGACCTTCGGCTCGACGGAGCACCGGCCGAAGCGCTCCCCGGCGGGCGCGAGGCGGCCGCGCGGGTGGTCGACGCGGGCCTCGTCCTCTTCGCCGCCGACGCGCTCGGCGCGGCATGGCGCATGATCGAGCTGACCCGCGACCACGTGAGCGCGCGCCGCCAGTTCGGCCAGCCCCTCGCCCAATTCCAGGCGGTGAAGCACCAGCTCGCGAACCTCGTAACCGACACGGAGCCGTGTCGCGGGCTCGTCTGGTTCGCCGCGCACGCGCAGGACCACCGCCCGGAGGACGCGCCGAAGGCGGCGGCGCTCGCGAAGGCCCACGTGACGGAAGTCGCTGCCGGCATCGCACGAGCCGCGTTCGAGCTCCACGGCGGCATCGGCTTCACCTGGGAGTGCGACCTGCAGCTGTGGTTCAAGCGCGCGCTCTTCGACCGCGCGTATCTCGGCGGCCCCGAGCTCCACTACGAGCGCAACGCCGCGCTCTCGGGCTGGTGAGCCGTGGACCTGCGCGAGAGCCCCGAGCACCAGGCGTTCCGCGCGGAGGTCCGCGCGTTCCTGCGCGAGGTGTGGCCTCCCCGCGGCGACGAGGCGCACCTGCCGGAGCCGCGACAGCACGCGCTCTTCCGCGAGCGCGCGGTGGCGCGCGGCTACCTCTACCGCGACGTGCCGCGCGCGTACGGCGGTTCCGAGCAGCCCGCCGACGCGATCCGCGACGCGATCCTGCTCGAGGAGTTCGCCGCGAGCGGCGTGCCGGGGAGCCTCCCGTCCGTGGGCCCGGCCATGCTCGCGCCGACGCTGCTCGAGTGGGGCACCGAGGCGCAGCGGCGCCGCTTCATCCCGCCGACGCTGGCCCACGAGATCGCCTGGTGCCAGGGCTACAGCGAGCCCAACGCCGGCAGCGACCTCGCGTCGCTCACGAGCCGCGCGGAGCTCGACGGCGACGAGTGGGTGATCCACGGGCACAAGGTGTGGACGAGCCTCGCCGCGCAGGCGGATTGGATGTTCGGCCTGTTCCGCAC
This sequence comes from Myxococcota bacterium, assembly GCA_036257215.1. Taxonomy (GTDB): domain Bacteria; phylum Myxococcota_A; class UBA9160; order UBA9160; family UBA6930; genus DATAGA01. Next base: position 3,345 of record DATAGA010000383.1, on the reverse strand, counting down.
CGAGCCGGGCGCGGCGAAGCACGCGGGCATCTCCTACCTGCTCGTCCCGATGAAGCAGCCGGGCGTGCGCGTCGCGCCGCTGCGGCAGATGAACGGCGGCGCCGAGTTCTACGAGGTCTTCTTCGACGGCGCCCGCACCGCGGCCGACAACGTGGTCGGGGCCCGCGGCGACGGCTGGAAGGTGTCGCGCTCGACCCTCGTCCACGAGCGCAAGCTGATCGGCGACCCGAACTACATCCGCCGGCTGTTCCACGGGCTCGTCGAGCTCGCGCGCCGCAGCGAGTGGCAGGGCCGCCCGGCCCTCGCCGACCCCGGGATCCGGCGCCGGCTCTCGCGCATCGAGGGCTTCCTGCTCGCGCAGGAGACGACGAACCTGCGCCAGCTCTCGGCCAGCGCCAGCGGGCGGCTGCTCAAGGTGATGGTGCCGATGCTGGTCACGAAGCTGCACTCGACCAATCTGACGCACGAGATCACGCGCCTCGCGCTCGAGCTGATGGGCACCGACGCGCTGCTGATGCCGAGCGACGAGGAGGCGCAGGGCTACACGATTCCGCGTCTCACGTCGGGGGCCTTCCTCTCCCAGTTCATGTTCACGATCGCCACGTCGATCGCGGGCGGCGCCTCCAACATCCAGCGCAACATCATCGGCGAGCGGGTGCTCGGGCTGCCCCGCGATCTGCGCGCGAGCGGCTCGTAGGAGCGTGCGAGTCCTCGTCACCGGCGCGACGGGCTTCGTCGGCTCCCACAGCGCGGAGGCGCTCGCGGCCGCGGGTCACGCGCTGCGCCTGCTGGTGCGCGACCGCGCGAAGGCGGAGCGGGTGCTCGCCGGGCGGCGGCTCGGCGCGCCGGAGCTCGTCGTCGGCGACGTGACCGACGCGGCCTCGGTCGCGCGCGCGCTCGACGGCTGCGACGCCGCGCTCCACGCCGCCGCGGTCGTCGCCCTCGAGGCGCACCGCGCCGACGAGGCGCGGCGCACGAACGCACACGGCGTCGAGGTGGTGCTCGGCGAGGCCGCGCGCCGCAAGCTCGGCTCCATCGTCTACGTCTCGAGCGCGGCGGCGCTCTGCGTGCCGGGCGGCCCGCGCATCTGCGCCGACTCGCCCGTCGCGCCCGCCACGAGCCCCTACGCGCGCTCGAAGGCGGAGGCGGAAGGCTTCGCGCGCGGGCTGCTCGAGGCCGGCGCGCCGCTCCGGGTCAGCTACCCGGTCGGCGTCGTCGGCCCTGACGACCCCGGGCTCAGCGAGATGAACCACACGCTCCAGGTGCTCGTGCGCGACTTCATCGCGCTGACGTCGAGCGGCATCAGCGTGGTGGACGTCCGGGACCTCGCGCAGGTCCACGCGGCGCTCGTTGCCGGACGCGCGGCGCCCGGCGGCTACGTCGTGGGCGGGCACTTCCTGCGCTGGGGGGAGGTCGCGGAGCTGCTCGAGCGGCTCACGGGCCGGCGGCTGCGCAAGCTGCCGCTCCCGGGCGCGCTCCTGCGCGCGGCGGGGCGCGTCGGCGACGGCGTGAAGCGGTTCGCGTCCTTCGACTTCCCGCTGACGCTCGAGGCCATGACCTTCGCCACGCAATGGCCCGGAGCGGACGCCGTGGCGACGAGCGCGGCGACCGGCGTGCGCTTCCGCGACCCGGCGGAGTCGATCGCCGACGCGCTGCGCTCGCTGGCCCGCGCTGGACACCTGCGCGCGGACCAGATCGGCCGGCTCGCGGCGTGACGCCGGAGGGAGGAGACGGGGTCGTGGAACAGCTCGCGGGCCGCGTCGCGGCCATCACCGGCGCAGGGAGCGGCATCGGCGCCGCGCTCGCGCGCGCCTGCGCCGACGCCGGCATGGACGTCGCCAGCGCCGACGTCGAGGGCGCGAAGGCGGAGGCGACCGCGGCCGACGTACGGGCGCGGGGTCGCCGCGCGCTCGCGGCCGCCGTCGACGTGCGCCGCGCGGACCAGGTCGAGGCGTTCGCCGAGCGCACGTTCGCCGAGCTCGGCGGCTGCGACCTCGTCTGCAACAACGCGGGCGTCCTCGTCCTCGGCCTCACGCACGAGCGCTCGCTCGAGGACTGGGAGTGGGTGCTCGGCGTGAACGTCTGGGGCGTCATCCACGGCGTGCGCGCGTTCGTGCCGCGCATGGTGGCGCAGGGCCGCGGCGGCCACGTCGTCAACACGTCGTCGATCCAGGGGCTCGTGCCGGGTGCGGCGAACGGCTGCTACACGACCGCCAAGTTCGCGGTCGTCGGGCTCTCGGAGAGCCTGCGCCTCGACCTCGCCCCGCACGGGATCGGCGTGTCCGTCCTCTGCCCGGGGCCGGTCAAGACCGGCATCCTGAAGAGCGAGCGCAACCGCCCGACGGAGCTCGGCACCTCGAAGCTCTCGCGCGCGGACATCGCCGCCGTCATGGCGACGACCGACGCCGCGAACACGACCTTCATCGAGCCCGACCGCGCGGCGCAGGCCGTGCTCGACGCGGTCCGCCGCAACGAGCTCTATGTGATCACCCACCCCGGCTCGCGCAGCATGGTCGCCGCCCGCGTCGAGGCGCTGCTCGCCGCCTACGACCTCACCCGCGAGCGCAACCCCGACCTGCCGTAGCGACGTCCCGCGTGCAGGTCGTGCGATCTGATACGTTCCGGCCGATGCAACGGACCTCGATCCGCCGCGCTCGCTCGCGGCGGCGCGTGCTCACCTCCTGCGCCGCGCTCGCCGTCGTCGCGCTCGCCTGCGAGGCCACGCGCGTCGGAACGGCGGAGACGCTCGAGGAGGCGATCGCCACGTACCGCGCAGCCGACGAGAAGAAGGCGTTCGCGCTCGCCGTCGACGAGCAGGGCCGGCGCCGCTGGGGCGCGCAGTACGGCGGCCCGAACCAGGACCGCGCGGTGTCGGACGCCATGGAGGAGTGCCAGCGCAGCGCGCGCGCGTCGGGCGTGACCGCGCAGTGCTTCCTCTTCGCCGTCGGCGAGCGCGAGCCGCACGACACGCTCGAGGGCTGCCAGGCCCGGCGGATCAACCCGCGCCGCTGCGCGGCCCAGCAGAAGTACGGGCCGCTGCTGCTGCCCTGAGCCCGGCTGGGGTAGCCTCACCGGCATGCGCTCGTCCGCCCGGGTCGCCGCCTTCGCCGCGGCGGCGCTCGCCTGTGCCGGGACCGCGCCAATGCGGGGCGCGCCCGACGGCGGGACCCGCCTCGCGCCCTGTCCCGGGACGCCCAACTGCGTGTCGAGCGATGCGTCCGACGCGCGCCACGCCGTCGCCGCGTTCGAGCTCGATCCCCGCGTCGAGCCCGCCGTCGCCTGGGCCGGCGTGCGCGAGGCGGTCGGCGGGCTGCCGCGCACGCGCATCGTCGACGAGGCGCCCGG
>DATAGA010000358.1:0-4548 GCA_036257215.1 Myxococcota bacterium | reverse complement strand
GCTGAAGCAGCTGCGCGTCGACGTGGCGGCGGTGCGGGAGCTCGACGGCCGCCACATCCCGTTCTCCTTCCGCATCGAGACGCCGGCACAGCGCTCTTCGACGCACGTCGGAACGGAGAGCTACGACATCCGCCCGGGTCTCTCCGACGCGCTCTTCACGACGACGAACCTCGAGGCGGGCGACGCCGAGGGCGACCGGCGCATCGCGGCGCAGGAGCCCTGAAGCGCCCGCGCTGCTCGAGGTGCGCCGGCGGGAGCCGGTCGGGGCTGCCTGCTACCCTGCGGGGTCCCGCGGGCCCCGCCGCGGACCCTGCCGCGGAGGCGCAATGGACCTGAGCTACGGCGAGCGCTACGAGGCCCTGCGGGCCGAGCTGCGCGCCTTCCTGGCGGAGAACTGGCCGCCCCGGGGTGAGGATCTCGCGCTTCCGCGCAGCGAACAGACCTTCGCCTTTCGCCGCCGCGCGATCGCGGCCGGCTACCTCGCGCGCTCGATTCCGCGCCAGTACGGCGGCTCGGAGCAGCCGGCCGACTCGCTCGCCGCCCAGGTGATCCGCGAGGAGTTCGCCCGCGCGCGCGCGCCCGGCGACGCGCGCGGCATCGGCACGATGATGCTGGTCCCGACGCTGCTCGAGCGCGGCGCGGAGTGGCAGAAGGAGAAGTGGGTCCCGCCGACGGTCCTCGGCCGCACGCTCTGGTGCCAGGGCTACAGCGAACCCGGCTCGGGCAGTGACCTCGCGTCGCTCCAGACCCGCGCGGAGCTGGTCGGCGACGAGTGGGTGATCCACGGCCAGAAGATCTGGACGAGCGACGCGCAGCGCGCGGACTACATGTTCTGCCTTTGCCGCACGGAGCCCGACGCGTCGAAGCACGCGGGCATCTCCTACCTCCTGATCGACATGAAGCAGCCGGGGATCGACGTGCGGCCGCTGCGCCAGATGACGGGCGACGCCGACTTCAACGAGGTCTTCCTGACCGGGGCGCGCACGCCGAAGGACTGGATCGTCGGCAAGCGCGGCGAAGGCTGGCTCGTCTCGCGCACGACGCTCAAGCACGAGCGCAACTCGATCGGCAACGCAGACCTCGCGAAGTCGACCTTCGACGCGCTGGTCGAGCTGGCGCGGCGCACGCGGCGCGACGGCCGCTCGGCGCTCGAGGACCCGGAGGTGCGTCAGCGCCTCGTCCGCATCGAGGGCTACGTGCAGGCGCACCTCGCGTCGAGCTGGCGCCAGCTCACCGACGACGTGCGCGGCCGCAGCTCCGGCATCCTCGGCATGATGAACAAGATCAACTACACGAACATCGGGCAGGAGATCGCGGGCCTCGCGCAGGACCTGCTCGGGGACGACGGCCTGCTCGACCCGACCGGCTACGAACGCCAGCCGGGCGAGCCGCCGCGCGGCGCCCAGGGCTGGCTCGTGCAGACGATGTGGTCGCTCGGCGTCGCGATCGCGGGCGGCACCGCGAACATCCAGCGCAACGTCATCGCGGAGCGCGGGCTCGGGCTCCCGCGCGACGCGGCCGCGCAGCGGAGCGCCTGAGCGTGGACTTCGGTCTCTCCGAGGAGCAGGAGCTGCTCCAGGCCACCGTCCGCCAGTTCGCCGAGCGCGAGTGCCCGCCCGCGGTGCGCCGCCGCCAGTTCGAGAGCCCGGAGGACCAGAGCCTCGAGCTGTGGCGCGGCCTCGTCGACCTCGGCGTCTCGGGGCTCGCCGTACCCGAGGCGCACGGAGGCGCCGGCCTCGGCCTCCTCGAGCTCGCGCTCGCCGCGGAGGCGCTCGGCCACGCCGCCTTGCCGGGGCCGTTCCTCGGCCACGCGCTCGCGGGCCTCGCCGTCTCGCTCGGCGGGAGCGAGGCGCAGCAGCGCACTTGGCTGCCGCGGCTGGCGTGCGGCGAGTGCCTCGGCACGATCGCGTTCCCCGAGCCCGACGGCGCGTCGCAGCCCGAGGCCTGGAGCGCGAAGGCGAACGGCGCGGCGAGCGGCGTGAAGAGCCTCGTCCCGGCGGCGGCCCAGGCGGACCTCTTCGTCGTCGGCGTGGCGGGCCCCGGCCTCGCGCTCGTCGAGCGCAGGGCCGCGGGAGTGTCCGTCGAGCCGGTGGCCGGCGCCGACCGCACGCGCCGCGTCGGGCGGCTCGTCCTGGAGGGTGCTGCGTGCGAGCCGCTCGCGCGCTGCGCCGAGGCCGCGTCGCGCGTGCGCGACGCCGCGCTGGTGCTGCTCGCGGCGGACGCGCTCGGCGGCGCCGCGCGCTGCGTCGAGACGAGCGTCGAGTACGCCAAGACGCGCGAGCAGTTCGGCGTCACGATCGGCCACTTCCAGGCGCTCAAGCACCAGCTCGCCGACATGGCGCTCGCCGTGGAGCCGTCGCGTGCGCTGGTCTGGTATGCGGCTCACGCGTTCGACGCCATCCCCGCGGAGGCGCCCCGCGCCGCCGCCCTTGCGAAGGCGCACCTCACCGACGTCTACCTCGAGGTCGCCCGCGCGACGGTGGAGGCCCACGGCGGCATCGGCTTCACGTGGGAGAGCGACGTCCAGATCTGGTACAAGCGCGCGATGTTCGACCGGGCGTTCCTCGGAACGCCCGCCGTGCATCGCGAGCGCGCGGCCCGGCTCGCCGGCTGGTAGCCGCGCAGGGGGGAGAAGCCATGAAGACTCCGATCGCACTCGTGCTCGCGGTGCTGGCGTTCGCCGCGGGCTTCTTCGTCGGCCAGCGCCAGACGCTCGACGCCGCGCTCGGCGAGCGGCTGGGCGCCATCGAGACCAAGCTCGCCGATCTCGAGAAGGCGCGGCCCGCGGGCGCGGCCCGCCCGAACGAGCCGAAGCCGCTCGCGCCCGCCGAGGCGATGAAGCTGATCGCGCTCGACGGCGCGCCGGCGCGCGGAGCGGAGAAGGGCCAGGTCACGATCGTCGAGTACGGCGACTTCCAGTGCCCGTTCTGCCTGCGTTCGCGCCCCACGATCCAGCAGGTGATGCAGGCCTACCCGGCGCAGGTGAAGGTCGTCTACAAGCACTTCCCGCTCTCGTTCCACCGCGAGGCCATGAACGCGCACCGTGCGGCGGAGGCGGCGCGCGAGCAGGGCAAGTTCTGGGAGATGCACGATCGGATCTTCCAGACGCCGTCCGATCTCACGCCCGAGACGATGCGCAAGCACGCCGAGGCGCTCGGCCTCGACCTCGCCAAGTTCGACGAGGCCTACAAGAGCGAGCGCGTGCAGAAGCGGATCGCCGCGGACCAGGACGAAGGACGGAAGGTGGGCGTGCGCGGCACGCCGGCCTTCTTCGTGAACGGCAAGTACATCGCCGGCGCGCAGCCCTTCGACGCCTTCAAGCGCGAGATCGACGCCGCGCTCGGGAAGGCGACGGGCTAGCAGCGCGACCCTAGAGTCGTCGCAGCAGCTCCCTTGCCGGATCCGGATAGCCGACCGAGCCGGCTTCGCCGGCTCCTGTCGGCTAGCCCGAGCGCGCGGGTGGAGCCCGGCGGAGCGGCGCGGCAGCCCGCGGCAGCGGGCGTCGCCGCGGACCGCCGCGAGCGGCTCGACCGGATCGCCGGCGTGGTCGTGCGCACGGCACTCCGGGTCTTCTACCGCGAGGTCGAGGTCGTCGGGCTCGAGCGCGTGCCGCGCGACGCGCCGCTCGTCGTCGTGGCCAACCACGGCAACAGCCTGATCGACCCGGCGCTCCTGCTCGCGGTCCTGCCGCGCATGCCGCGCTTCCTCGCGAAGCACACGCTCTGGAGCAACCCGGCCGTGCGCCCGCTGCTCGAGCTGGCCGGCGCGCTGCCCGTGCGGCGCACCCAGGACGGCGGCGGGGCCGCCGCGCGCAACGACGAGACCTTCGCGCGCTGCTACGAGGAGCTCGCGTGTGGGGGCTGCGTCGCGATCTTCCCGGAAGGCATCAGCTACCACGAGCCGCGGCTCCAGCCGGTGAAGACGGGCGCCGCGCGCGTCGCCCTCGGCGCGGAGGCGCGCTTCGGGCCCCTCGGCCTGCGCGTCCTCCCGGTCGGCCTCGAGTTCGAGGAGAAGACGCGCTTCCGCTCGCGCGCGCTCGCCGTGGTCGGCGAGCCGCTCGACCCCGCGCCCGAGCTCGCGCTCGCCGCGCGCGACGAGGCGGCCGCCGTGCGGGCGCTCACCGACCGCGTGCGTCAGGCGCTCGAAGGCGTGACCGTCAACGCGGACACCTGGCGCGAGGCCGCGCTGCTGGCGCGCGCGGCGGACCTGCTCGCGACGGGACCGCGCCTCCTCCCGGGGCTGTCGGCGCAGGCGGAGCGCTTCACGCTCCGGCGCGCCGTGGCGGCGGCGCAGCGCCGGCTCGCCCAGCGCGACCCCGAGCGCGCGCGCGCCGCAGCCGCGCTCGTCGAGCGCTACGACGCGCTGCTCGAGCGCCACGCGCTGCGCGACGACCAGGTCGCGGCGCGCTACCCGTGGCGCGCCGTGGCGGCCCACCTCCTCGATCGCCTCCCGCTGCTCGCGGTACAGGTGCCGGCGGCGCTGGCGGGCGCCGCGCTCCACGTCGTGCCGGCCCTGTGCGCGCGCCTCGTCGGCCGCTTCGTGGCAAGC